>NZ_JBFUIT010000062.1:0-16189 GCF_056401735.1 Luteibacter sp. P4_D7_3 | reverse complement strand
GGCTCGATGACTGGGCCGACGGCCGCGACGTGCTGCGCGACGCCCGCGGCGGGGCTCCCGCCATGGCTGCGCCCGATCGTTGGCAGGCGGCGTTATGGCGGCGACTGCTGGACGACGTCGGTGCCGATGAAGCGGACGGCCACCGCGCTGCCGTGCACGCGCGCTTCCTGCGCGCGGTGACGGAGGCCACCGAGCGTCCGAAAGCGTTGCCACGCCGCATCGTGGTCTTCGGCATGTCGTCGCTGCCCAGGCAGACGCTTGAGGCACTGTCCGCGCTGGCGCGATGGTCCCAGGTGCTGCTGGTCGTGATGAATCCTTGCCGGCACTACTGGGCGGATATCGTCGACGATCGCGAGCTGCTGCGCGCGGAGCGTCGCCGACAGGCGGCGAAGCCGGGCATGCCCGTGGAGCTGTCGGACGACGACATGCATCTGCACGCCAATCCGCTGCTCGCCGCCTGGGGTAAACAGGGGCGCGACTACATCCGGCTTCTCGACGAGTTCGACCATCCCGAGAGCTATCGCGAACGATTCAACGCGTGGGATCAACGCATCGACCTGTTTGCCGAGCCTGCATCGACCCACCTGCTCGGACAGGTCCAGTCGGCCATTCTCGATCTCGAACCGTTGCCCGCCACGCCCCGGCCGATCGATGACGGCGATACGTCGATCGCCTTCCATGTAGCGCATGGGCCGCAGCGAGAAGTCGAGATCCTGCACGATCAGTTGCTGTCCCGATTCGAGGCGTCCGCGCAGGCGGGCGATCCCATCCTGCCGCGCGATGTCATCGTGATGGTGCCGGACATCGAAACCTATGGCCCGCACATCGACGCCGTTTTCGGTCGCGTGCCGCGTGACGATCCGCGGTTCATTCCTTACAGCGTGGCCGACCGCGCGGCTCGCGGCACGGTGCCTGTCGTCATGGCCCTCGATGTCCTGCTCGGCATGACGGAGTCGCGTTTCGGCGCGGGCGAGATGGCCGACCTGCTGGATGTCCCGGCGGTGCGCGAGCGTTTCGGGCTCGCCGAAGACGATCTGCCTTTGCTGCATCGATGGGTGGAAGGGGCGGGCATTCGCTGGGGTCTCGACGCCGCACAGCGTGCCTCGCTCGATCTGCCGGCCCTCGAACAGAACACCTGGGCTTTCGGGCTGCGCCGCATGCTTCTCGGCTACGCCGTCGGGGCGGGCGAGGCCTGGGGCGAGATCGAGCCTTACCCGGAGGTGGGTGGACTGGACGCCCGTCTGGTCGGGCCGTTGGCCGACGTGCTGGAGCGCCTCGGCGAGCACTGGCTGGCGCTGCGCGAGCCAGCACCCGCTACGGAGTGGGGCGTTCGGCTGCGCCGCCTGTTGCGGGACTTCTTCGAGCCAGCGGAGCCCGACGACGGCATGCGCATCGAGCGCCTGCTGGACGCACTCGACGCCTGGGAGCGTGCGTGCGTGGAGGCGGCGTTCGATGATGCCCTCCCGATCGAGGTGGTGCGGGAGGCGTGGCTCGGCCAGTTCGACCAGGGTGGGCTCTCCAAGCGGTTCCTCGCTGGTGCGGTGAGCTTCGGCACGCTGATGCCGATGCGCGCGATTCCGTTCCGCCTGGTCTGTCTGCTCGGCATGAATGACGGGGATTACCCACGCGCGCGCCCACCGATGGATTTCGACCTGATGTCGAGGCAGGGCGCATGGCGCCCGGGCGATCGCTCCCGTCGCGAAGACGATCGCTACCTGTTTCTCGAAGCGCTGCTTTCGGCGCGCGACGCGCTGCACATAGGCTGGGTCGGGCGCCGTGCGCGCGACAACGCCGAGCGTGCGCCGTCGGTGCTGGTGGGTCAGTTGCGCGACTATCTGGGCGCTGCCTGGCAAGGGCAGGGCGGCGCCGACCTCCTGCCCGCGGTCACGGTCGAGCATCCCCTGCAACCCTTTAGCAAGGCCTATTTTCGCGCGGACGACGCCCGGCTGTTCACCTATGCGAGCGAGTGGCGCCAGGCCCACGATGACATTCAGCGTGCTGTCGATGCGGACCTGGCCCCCGTCCTCGTGGATCGCCCGACCGGGCTGGGCGTGCTGCGCCGTTTCGTGCGTCATCCGGTGCGCGAATTCTTCCAGGCGCGCCTGGGTGTCCGCTTCGAAACGGCCGACACCGGCGGCGACGAGCGCGAGCCCTTCGCGGTGGACAGCCTGGGCCGGTTCGCCATGGCGGATACACTCCTTCGAGCTGCCCTGCGTAGTGAAGGCAGTGCCGTCGCAGCGATCGACGACGCGGCGGCGAAGCTGCAACGCAGCGGCGCCCTGCCGATGGGTGGATTCGCGGCACCGGTGCGCGCCGATCTCGAAGCGATCGCAGGCGCGGTTTACGGACGCTTCGTCGTGGAGCGGCGTGCGTGGCCGCACGAGGCGGGCAAGCGCGAGATCAGAATCGAGGTCGATGGCATGGCCATCGAAGACTGGCTGGCAGACCTTCGCGGCAACGACCAGGGGCAACTGGCGGCCTTCCTGCTGTCGCCGTCCAACGTGCTGGATGCCGACGGTGGGCCCCGCGCTCATCGCCTCGTCATGCCCTGGGTCGATCATCTCGTGGCGCAGGCTGCCGGTCTTGCCGTGGTCACGCGCTACATCGGGCCGGATGCCACGATCGTTCTCGAACCGCTTGCGGCTAACGACGCCATGGCGATGTTGCTCACGCTGGTGCGCGCCTGGCGCGAGGGCATGGCCAGGCCTCGGCCGGTCGCGGTGAAGACGGCGCTGGCGTGGCTCAACGCGCGCTCACCGGAGGAGGCGCCGCAGGCTGCGCGCGCCACGTATGAAGCCACTCACGAACGGACGTACGGCGAACTCGACGGCGATCCCTACCTGCTTCGCGCCTACCCTGATTTTGCTTCGTTGATGCAGGCTGGCTTTGCCGATTGCCTTGAACCTTATCGCGACTTCCTCGGCACCTTGCGCGTGGAGGTGTCATGAGCGTCGCGATGGAACCGCTGCGGCCACTGGTCATGCCGTTGTCGGGCATTCGCCTGATCGAAGCGAGCGCCGGCACGGGCAAGACCTGGACCATCGCCGCACTGTATGTACGCGCGGTGCTCGGTCATGGCATCGCCCAGCCCTTGCTGCCGCCGAACATCCTCGTGGTGACCTTTACCGAGGCGGCAACGCAGGAGCTGCGTGAGCGGATTCGCGCACGTCTGGTTGATGCGGCTCGTGCGTTTCGCGCTGGTGAGTCGGACGACGCGTTCCTCGCCGACTTGCTCGCCGCCTACCCGTCGACCGCGCATGCGGCGTGTGCGCGCCGTGTTGAGCTGGCCGCGCAATGGATGGACGAGGCCGCCATCTTCACTATCCACGGCTGGAGCCAGCGCATGCTGACCCAGCACGCGTTCGGAAGCGGTCACGCCTTCGTGCAGACACTCGAGCCTGACGAGAGCGAGCTCCTGGCCGATTGCGTGCGCGACTACTGGCGCCAGGCCTTCTATCCACTGGACACGCGGCAGGTGGCTGCGGTGCTGGCGGAATGGAAGACGCCCGATGCGCTGATCCAGACGTTACGGCCCCTCCTCTTCGGCGGTGAGACCACGTTGCGGGTCAACGGTGAGGCTCTGGATGCGACGGATGTCGCCGCTTTGTTTACGGCGCTGCGCGCATGGGAAGACGAGGACGCCCGCCGGCTCGCCGTCGCTCGCGACGCGTGGATGGGCGATGTCGAGCGCATCGAGGCCTTGCTGCGCGATGCCGTGCGGACCAAGGTACTGAAAAACAATATCCACCAGCCCGCCTCACTCGAACGCAACCTGGCCGGCGTGCGCCATTGGCTCGAGACCGGTGAGGCTGGCGCGGTCGATGTCGCCCGCTACGGATCGTCCCGGCTGGACGGTGCCGTCAGCAAGGGCAACGTCCGGCCGGAGCATCCCGCTTTTGGTGCCGTCGAGCACTGGAGCGAGTGGCAAGCGGGCAAGCCTGCGATTCGTTTTGCAATCCTGGCCGATGCCGTGGAGCGTGTTCGCGAGCGCTTCGCCGAGCAGAAGCGCCGGCGTGCCCAGATCGGCTTCGACGACCTGCTTGCGCGGCTCGATCGCGCGCTGGCGTCGACCTCGGGTGCCGAACTCGCCGAGACGATCCGTCGGCAGTACCCGCTCGCGCTGATCGACGAGTTTCAGGACACCGATCCACTGCAGTACCGTATCTTTCGGGCGGTGTACGCGCTCAACCCGGACGTGGGCCTGTTGCTCATCGGTGATCCGAAGCAGGCGATCTATGCCTTCCGCGGCGCCGATATCCACACGTATCTTTCCGCGCGAAGCGAAGCTGAGGCCCCGCACTACAGCCTCGACACTAATCACCGGTCGAGCGAGGGTATGGTCGCCGCCGTCAACGCGCTGTTCGCCCGGGCGGAAGATCACCCGACCGGCGCCTTCCACTTCGCTGACCGCGGATTGCCATTCAACCGGGTGCAGGCGCGTGGACGGGCCGAACGCTTCGTCGTCGATGGAACGGACCAGCCAGCCCTGCACGTCTGGCTGCTCGACGACGAGGTGCCGGTCGGTGTGCGGATGTACCGCGAGCAGATGGCCGAAGCGTGTGCGACCGAGATCGTTCGCCTGCTGGAAGGGGCAAAGCAGGGTGGCACGGGCTTCGCTCGCGAGGGGTCTGTCACGCCGCTGAAGCCCGCGGATATCGCCGTGCTCGTGCRCAGCCACAACGAGGCGTCGGAGATTCGATCTGCGCTTTCCGCGCGCCGCGTGCGCAGCGTTTTCCTGTCCGATCGCGACTCCGTGCTGGAGAGCATCGAGGCGCACGACACCCTGCTCTGGTTGCGTGCCGTCGCCGAGCCATCGTCGGACACCGCCATGCGAGCGGCGCTTGCCACGCGCACCCTGTTCCTGGGTTACGGCGAGCTCGAGCAACTGAATGTCGACGAACGCCACTGGGAGCGTCGCGGCCAGCAGCTCTTCGAGTTGCGCGAGACCTGGCGCCGTGCGGGTGTGCTGGCGATGCTGCATCGTTTTCTGCATGTTTTCGACCTGCCGGCGCGTCTGCTCGGTCAGGCCGGCGGCGAGCGCGCGCTGACCAACCTCCTGCATCTTGCCGAACTTCTCCAGCAGGCCGCCTCGACGATCGAGGGCGAGCAGGCGTTGATTCGTTACCTTGCCGAGCGTATCGAGGACACGGCCAGCCATACCGGCGAAGACCAGGTCGTTCGCCTGGAAAGCGACGACGATCTGGTCAAGGTCGTGACCATCCACAAATCCAAGGGCCTGGAATACCCGCTGGTGTTCCKTCCTTTCGTCTGCGCCAGCGGCGGTACGCGTCCGGGGCAGGGCTATCGATACCATGACGGAGTCGGTTCGCAGCTCGAGCTGCTTTCGTCAGGGCACGAAGCGGCAGGCGAGTCCGTGCGGCAGGCGAAGGACGCGGCCGAGCGTGCCGCCCTGCAGGAGGATCTGCGCCTGCTCTACGTGGCGATGACACGTGCACGCCACGCCAGCTGGCTGGGCGTGGCGCCGGTCTGCTACAACGCTGCAAAGAAGCCCCAGGTGCATCGGTCGGCTTTCGGCCACCTGCTCAGCGGCGGCCAGGACATCGACAACGGCGCCATCGAGGGCCTTCTGCGCGCCATGGCCCGGGACGAACCGGCGATCAGCATCGACTACATGCCGGCGCCGGACGAGCGCAGCTACGAAGCGCCGGTACGCGACGAACGGCCGCTGCCCGCGCGCACGGCCCGGCTGGCGAAAGCGGAGCCGTGGTGGATCGCGAGCTACAGCGCCCTGCGTTATGCGGATAGCGAAGCCGTCGCACCCGAGACGGCGACCGATGACGTCATTGTCGAGTACGCAGGCGAAGTGGCGGCCGCCTCCGTCGAGGCGGCGACGATCCACGCCTTCGAGCGTGGCGCGGAGGCGGGCACCTTCCTCCACGACCTTCTGGAATGGATGGCAGAGGAAGGCTTCGCCCAGATCGCGTCGGATCCGGAGCGCCTCCGCGACACCGTAGCCCGGCGCTGCGAACGTCGCGGCTGGGAGGCTTCCATCGACCTGCTCACCGACTGGCTGCTGGTGTTGCTACGCACGCCGCTGCCGGTGCCCGAGGGCGGTTCGTTCTCCCTGGGCTCGCTGGGTGACCCTTCGCGCTATCGCGCCGAGCTGGAATTTCTGTTCGAAGCGCGCCGRGTAGACACGCTGGCGCTCGATCGTATCGTTCGCGAGCACACGCTCGACGGGGCGCCGCGTCCGTCGCTCACGGCCGATCGCGTCAATGGCATGCTCAAGGGTTTCATCGATCTCATCGTCGAGCACGACGGTCGCTGGTACGTGGCCGATTACAAATCGAACTGGCTCGGCGTGGACGAGCTGGCCTATACGCCGGCAGCCATGCGGCACTCGATCCTCGATTCCCGTTACGAACTTCAGTACGCCCTGTACCTGCTTGCCCTGCATCGACTGTTGCGCTCGCGGCTGGGCCGTGCGTACGACTACGACACGCACGTGGGTGGGGCCATCTACATCTACCTGCGGGGCGCTGACGGAAACGGTCATGGCGTGCATGTGGAGCGCCCCGCACGCGCCATGATCGACGCGCTTGACGCACTCTTCGAAGGAGCGTCGGCATGAATGCGCAGCTGATGTCATGGCTCGATCGCGGCGTGCAGGAAGCGAAGCTTCGCTCGGTGGATCGTGCCTTCGCCAGATTTCTGTCGACCCTGGACGAGCATGGCGACGGGCGCGTCCTGATGGCGGCGGCGCTGGCCAGCCGCGAGCTGGGGGAAGGCCATATCTGTGTCGGTATCGAGGCACTTGCCGTCGTCGAGCCGGTGCTGGCCGATGCGGCGGCATGGTTGTCGGTATCGCCCCTGGTGGGTTCGTCGGAGGGCCCGCCGAACACGCCGCTCGTGCTCGACGGCGGCCTGCTCTACCTGCGTCGCTTCTGGCGCGACGAGGCGCGCGTCGCCGATGCCATCCTGTCGCGGCTCGCACCGTCCGACGTACCCGCCGATCTTGCGCAGGAGCTGGATCGTCTCTTCCCCGTCGAAGCCGGCGCGCTCAACTGGCAGAAGGTGGCTTGCGCCGTGGCGGCACGCGGGTCGTTCGCCGTCATCACGGGCGGTCCCGGCACAGGCAAGACCACCACGGTGGTGCGTTTGCTCGGCTTGCTGCAAACGCTCGCGCACCACCGCAACGAACCGCGCCTGCGTATCCGGCTCGCGGCACCGACCGGCAAGGCCGCGGCCCGGCTGAACGCTTCGATCGCCGGGCAGATCGAGCGGCTGGATGTGGATGTCGCGGTAAAGCAGGCGATTCCCGCCGAAGTGACTACCCTGCATCGTCTGCTGGGCAGTCGCCCGGATACGCGTTCCTTCAGGCACGACCGCGACAACCCGTTGCATCTGGATGTACTCGTCATCGACGAAGCGTCGATGATCGATCTGGAGATGATGGCCGCCACGCTCGATGCGCTGCCGCGCGATGCCCGATTGATCCTGCTCGGCGATAAGGATCAGCTGTCGTCGGTCGAAGCCGGTGCGGTACTCGGCGACCTTTGCGCGCGCGCGGATGCCGGTCACTACGATGTCGCCACGCGCGACTGGCTTACGGCGGTCTGCGGCGTCGACGTGAGCGAATGGACGGATCCTGACGATGCGCGATCGCTCGACCAGCGTGTCGTCATGTTGCGTCGAAGCAGGCGCTTCGGTGAAGACAGCGGTATCGGTGCGCTCGCACAGGCCATCAACGCCGGGGACGCCGTTGCGGTGACGCGCGCCTTCGCCAGCACACGCGGCGACATTGCTTTCGTTGCGCCGTCGGCCACATCGATTGCCACGCTGGCCGTCGACGGTCGCGCGGGGGCGCCCGGTCATCGCCATTATCTGGACTGGATCGAACGGGAGCGTCCCGCCATCGACGCTTCCTTCGAGGCATTCCAGCGATGGGGTGCGGGAGCGCTCACGGCTTACGCCCGGTTCCAGCTCCTTTGCGCCACACGCCACGGCGATGCCGGTGTGGACAGGCAGAACGAACTCATCGCGCAGGGTTTGCTCGACCGTGGGCTGATCGACGCGGTGGCAGGGTGGTACGAAGGGCGCCCGGTTATGGTCACGCGCAACGACTACGCGCTGGGCCTGATGAACGGCGACGTCGGCGTGACGCTATGGGTACCGGACGGGCAGGGCGGCATGGCATTGCGGGTCGCCTTCGCCGTGATGGACGACCAGGGTGGCGAGCGCATGCGCTTCGTCGTGCCCAGTCGTTTGTCTGCCGTGGATACGGTCTATGCCATGACAGTACATAAGTCACAGGGGTCGGAGTTCGAACACACGGCCCTGGCGTTGCCGCCAGAACCGTCACCGGTGCTGACGCGCGAGCTGGTCTATACAGGAGTGACGCGCGCGCGGACTCACTTCACGCTACTGGCCGCGCCGGACATCCTCGGCTATGCGGTCTCGCGGAAGACGCGGCGGGCCTCGGGGTTGCTTCGTCGGCTGATTTGACGCCACCACCCATTCAATCGACCCCGTAATAGTCCTTGAACCAGGCAGCAAACTTCCCCAGCCCCACATCGATCGACGTCGAAGGCGCATACCCCACATCACGCCGCAGCGCCGACACATCCGCCCATGTATCCGGCACATCGCCCGGCTGCATCGGCAGCAGCCGCTTCTCCACCGTACGGCCGAGGTGCTTCTCYAGCAGGCCGATGAAATCCAGCAGCTGCACGGGCTCATCGTTGCCAATGTTGTAGACGCGGTACGGCGCTGCCGAGCTGCCGGGGTTTGGCGCGACCGGATCGTACGAGGGATCCGGCGCGGCCGGACGATCGAGCGTGCGAATCACCCCTTCGACCACGTCGTCGACGTAGGTGAAGTCACGGCTGTGGTCGCCATGGTTGTACACGTCGATAGGCTCGCCCTTGACGATGCGGCTGGCGAAGAGGATCGGCGACATGTCCGGGCGGCCCCAGGGGCCATAGACCGTAAAAAAGCGCAGCCCCGTGGTCGGCAGGCCGAACAGGTGGCTGTATGTGTGGGCCATCAGCTCGTTGGACTTCTTCGTCGCGGCGTACAGGCTCACCGGGTGGTCCACGGCGTCCTCCACGGCGAACGGCATCTTGCGGTTGGCCCCGTAGACCGAGCTCGACGAGGCGTAGACCAGGTGCCCCACGGCATGTCGCCGGCATGCCTCGAGGATATTCACGAAACCCACCAGGTTGCTCTGCACATAAGCGTGCGGGTGGGTGAGCGAATAACGCACGCCGGCCTGGGCGGCGAGGTGGGCGACGCGCTCGGGCTGGAAGTCGGCGAAAGCGCGGTCGACGGCGGCCTGTTCGGCAAGGTCCGCCCGCACGTGCGTGTAGTGGGGGTGGTGCATGAAGCGGGCCACGCGAGCCTCTTTCAATGCCGGGTCGTAGTAGTCGTTGTGGTTGTCGAAGCCCAGTACGGTGTCGCCGCGGGCGAGCAGCCGCTCGGTGAGGTGGGAGCCGACGAAGCCGGCGCTGCCGGTAACCAGGATGCGCATGGAAGGACCTGCCAGGGAGCGATCCACCTAGTCTAACGGACGGCCGATTTGACACGGCAGCACGGCTGATCTAGCTTTTGCCCGATATCCACGCGACCAAGGTGGCCTGCGGTAACGCCGGCCGAGAGTGCGACATGCGGACTACGCGCCTCCCAACCTGATCCCACGCCACGTCTTCGTCGTCACCGAAGGGCGTATGGCGCCCTTTTTGTTTGTCCGGAATTTGCAACCATGATCCAGATCACGCTACCCGACGGCAGCCAGCGCCCGTTCGAGCATCCCGTTTCCGTGCAGGACGTTGCCGCCTCGATCGGCGCCGGCCTCGCCAAAGCCACCCTGGCCGGCAAGGTCGACGGCAAGCTGGTCGACGCCAGCTACACGATCGACCACGACGCCGCCCTCGAGATCGTCACCGAGAAGAGCCCCGAGGCGCTGGATATCCTCCGCCATTCCACGGCCCACCTGCTCGGTCAGGCCGTGCAGCGCCTGTTTCCGGGTGCGCAGGTGACCATCGGTCCGGTGATCGATAACGGCTTCTTCTACGACTTCGCCTACGAACGGCCGTTTACGCCGGACGACCTCGTCGTCATCGAGGCCGAGATGGAGAAGATCGTCAAGGAGCAGATTCCGGTCACCCGTTCGGTGAAGAGCCGCGACGAAGCCATCACGTTCTTTCGTGGGCTCGGCGAGGAGTACAAGGCACAGATCATCGAAGGTATCCCGGCGAACGAGGAGCTTTCCCTCTACACCCAGGGTGAGTTCACGGATCTCTGCCGTGGCCCGCATGTGTCCAACACGGGCAAGCTGCGCGCGTTCAAGCTGATGAAGGTCGCCGGTGCCTACTGGYGCGGCGATTCCAACAACGAGATGCTGACCCGTATCTACGGCACCTCGTGGCTGAACGACAAGGACCTCAAGGCCCATCTGCTTCAGCTGGAAGAAGCCGAAAAGCGTGATCACCGCCGCATCGGCAAGCAACTCGACCTGTTCCACATGCAGGAAGAAGCGCCGGGCATGGTGTTCTGGCACCCGAAGGGCTGGGCCATCTGGCAGGCTGTGGAGCAGTACGTGCGCGGTGTCTACCGCAGCAGCGGCTACAAGGAGGTCCGTGGTCCGCAGATCATGGACGTCAGCCTGTGGAAGAAGTCCGGTCACTGGGACAACTACCAGGAAAACATGTTCTTCACCGAGTCGGAGAAGCGCACTTATGCGCTCAAGCCGATGAACTGCCCGGGCCACATCCAGATATTCAACACCCACCTGCACAGCTACCGCGACCTGCCGATCCGCTACGGCGAGTTCGGCGGCTGCCACCGTAACGAGCCTTCGGGCGCGCTTCACGGCATCATGCGGGTGCGCGCGTTCACCCAGGACGACGGCCACATCTTCTGTACGCCGGCCCAGATCGAAGATGAGGTCGCGGCGTTCCACGCCCAGGCGATGAAGGTCTATGCCGACTTCGGTTTTGACGACATCGCCATGAAGATCGCCCTGCGTCCGGAAAAGCGCATCGGTGCGGACGAGGTCTGGGACAAGGCCGAGCACGCCCTGCGTGCCGCCCTGTCGGCAGCCGGCGTGGCATGGGAGGAGCTGCCGGGTGAGGGCGCCTTCTACGGCCCGAAGATCGAGTACCACATGAAGGACTCGATCGGTCGCGCCTGGCAGGTCGGTACCATGCAGGTCGATTTCATGATGCCCGAGCGCCTTGGCGCCGAGTACGTGGACGAGAACTCACAGCGCCAGCATCCTGTCATGCTGCACCGGGCCATCGTCGGTTCGATGGAGCGTTTCATTGGTATCCTGATCGAACACCACGCGGGCTTGCTTCCGCCCTGGCTTGCCCCCATTCAGGCAGTAGTGTTCAGCATCACCGACGCACAGGCCGATTATGTGCGCGAAGTCACCCAAACCCTTGTCGGACAAGGCTTCAGGGTAGAGGCCGATTTGCGCAACGAGAAAGTCGGATATAAAATCAGGGAGCATACGTTGCAGAAGGTCCCTTATCTCATCGTGGTCGGCGACCGCGAGAAGGAAACGGGCACCATTTCCGTACGTACCCGTGGCGGAGAGGACCTCGGCAGCATGCCGGTGGCCCAGTTCGTCGAAAAGCTGAAGGCCGAGACGCAGCGCTGATCGCTCGCGTCCGGCACCTGGTTCAATCTTCTGGAGGATAGCGGTATCGCTACGACCGATAACAAGGGTAATCGCAAGAACAAAGACATCCGTGTCCCGCAGGTCCGCGTGCTTGGCGCGGAAGGCGAGCAGCTCGGAATCATGCGGACGGATGACGCCATCAAGGCCGCTGAAGAGCTGGGCATGGACCTGGTCGAAATCCAGCCGAACGGCGATCCGCCGGTCTGCAAGATCATGGATTACGGCAAGTTCAAGTTCGAAGCCCAGAAGAAGGCCTCGGCTGCCAAGAAGAAGCAGAAGCAGGTCGAAATCAAGGAAGTGAAGTTCCGCCCCGTCACTGACGAAGGCGACTACCAGATCAAGCTCCGCAAGATGCGCGAGTTCCTTGAGGAAGGCGACAAGGTCAAGGTCACGATCCGCTTCCGCGGCCGCGAAATGTCCCATCAGGACCTCGGCCAGAACCTGGCCCGCCGGGTTCAGGGCGATATCGGCGAAGACGGCGTGGTGGAGTCGTTCCCCCGTCTCGAAGGCCGCCAGATGGTCATGATGATCGGCCCGAAGAAGAAGATCTGATCCACCCCGGAAGCGGCGCCCCTTGTGGGAGCCGCTTCAGCGGCGATTCCGCGGCAGCGGGCCACAGCCACGGCGAGCACCCATTCGCCGATGAATCAGCTCCCACAAAGAGCCATCGGGCCTATTCAGGCGCGATAGGCACCACTGGCGCAGCCCTTCACGTTTCGGTATCATCGCCGGCTCGGCCCGTATGGATAGGCCGAACCACCGTACCCGGCAGGAAGGAAAGTGCGTTGCCCCTGGGCACGCCGCCGGAACAGTCAGCAACCCGAATACGGAGCATTCCGATGCCCAAGATCAAGACCAACCGGGCGGCAGCGAAGCGTTTTCGCAAGACCGCATCTGGCAAGTTCAAGGCTGGTCACGCCTTCAAGTCGCACATCCTGACGAAGAAGTCGACCAAGCGTAAGCGCGGCCTGCGCGCTCCCAACCACGTGAAAGCCTGCGACACCAAGAGTGTGGCTCGCATGCTGCCGTATCTTTAAGGGAGGGTTGAACCATGGCTCGTGTTAAGCGTGGCGTTACCGCCCGTCGTCGTCATAAGAAAGTCATCGGCCGTGCAAAGGGCTATTACAACGCCCGTCGCAAGGTCTTCCGCGTAGCCAACCAGGCCGTCATCAAGGCTGGTCAGTACGCCTACATCGGCCGCAAGCAGCGCAAGCGTCAGTTCCGCGCCCTGTGGATCGTCCGTATCAATGCCGCCGCTCGTCAGTTCGGCCTGTCGTACAGCCGCCTGATCAATGGCCTGGCCAAGGCTGAGATCGCCGTCGACCGCAAGGTCCTCGCTGACCTCGCCGTGCACGACATCAAGGCATTTGGCGTGATCGCAGAGAAGGCCAAGGCCCATCTGGCTGCGTAATCCGCTTTACCACGCGTCGTAGCGATACGGCGCGATGATGGATAACGTGGGGAGAAGGCCTGGCCTTCTCCCCATTTTTTTTCCCCGTCAGGAACACCGATGGAATCGATCGAGCATATCGACGCGTCCCTGCGCGACATCGAAGCCGCATCCTCGCTCGAGGCACTCGACGCCGTTCGCGTCGGCCTGCTGGGCAAGAATGGTGCGGTCACCGCGGCGCTGAAGGCGCTGGGCCAGCTGTCCGGCGACGAGCGCAAGGCGCGCGGCGCGGAGGTGAACCGGGTCAAGGAACGCCTGACCGACGCCATTGCCGCTCGCAAGCAGTCCCTGGAGCAGGCCGAGCTGGATCGTCGCCTCGCCTCCGAGCGCATCGACGTGACCCTGCCGGGCCGCGACGGTGAGTACGGCGGCATCCACCCGATTACTCGCGCCCTCGAGCGCATCGCCGATATTTTCGGCCGCCTCGGCTACCAGCGTGCCGACGGTCCCGAGATCGAGGACGACTGGCACAACTTCGAGGCGCTCAACTTCCCGCCGCATCATCCTGCGCGCGCGATGCACGACACCTTCTATTTCGGTGACGGGCGTCTTCTGCGTACCCACACCTCGCCGGTGCAGATCCGCAGCATGCAGGGCCGGCAGCCGCCGATCCGCATCATCGCGCCGGGCAAGGTCTATCGCAGCGATTCGGACCAGACGCATTCGCCGATGTTCCACCAGATCGAAGGCCTGCTGGTCGACGAGACTTCGAGTTTCGCCGATCTGAAGGGCACGCTGGCCGAATTCATCCGCGCGTTCTTCGAGCGCGATTTCGAGATGCGTTTCCGTCCGAGCTACTTCCCCTTCACCGAGCCCTCGGCCGAAGTGGACATCCGCTGGGATGCCGAAGATGGCACCGAACGCTGGCTCGAAGTCCTCGGTTGCGGCATGGTCCATCCGACCGTGCTGAAGAATTGCGGCATCGATCCGGAACGTTATACGGGCTTCGCTTTCGGCCTCGGCGTAGAGCGCTTCGCCATGCTGCGTTACGGCGTGGGCGACCTGCGCGCCTTCTTCGAGAACGACCTGCGCTTCCTGCGCCAGTTCGCCTGATAGCCCTCGACCCCACGTTAACGAGTCGCTCCCATGAAATTCTCTGAAAACTGGCTGCGTGAACTGGTTGCCATCGACGCGGATCGCGCGACGCTGGTCCACGCACTGACGATGGCCGGCCTTGAAGTCGAAGAGGTCACCCCGCTGGGCGAGCACCTCGACGGCGTCGTCGTCGCCGAGATCGTCGAGGCGGTGAAGCATCCCGAAGCCGATCGCCTGCAGGTGTGCAAGGTGGACGCGGGGCAGGGCGAGTTCCTGCAGATCGTCTGCGGTGCGCCGAATGCGCGCGTGGGCATCCGCGTGCCGCTGGCGAAAGTGGGCGCAAAGCTTCCGGGCAACATCGACATCAAGGCAGCGAAACTGCGTGGTGTCGATTCCTTCGGCATGCTCTGTTCGGCGAAGGAGCTCCTCATCGACGCCGATGCATCGGGCCTGCTGGAACTGCCGGCGGACGCCGTGATCGGTCAGCCGCTCGCCGAGTACCTTGGTCTGCCCGATGCCAGCATCGAACTGAAGGTCACACCGAACCGCCCGGACGTGCTCGGCCTCAACGGCCTGGCGCACGACGTCGCCGCGCTGTTCGGTAGCCGCGTCAAGACCATCGGCAGCGCCGCGGCGCCGGTCACCGCCAGCGCCGCTCGCGACGTCCGCCTGGAAGCGGGAGCCGATGCGCCCCGCTACCTCGGCCGCATCATCGAATGTGTCGACGCCAGCGTGTCGTCCCCGCTGTGGATGGCTGAGCGCCTGCGTCGCGCCGGTATCCGTCCGATCAGCGCCATCGTCGACATCACGCAGTACGTGATGCTGGAGCTTGGCCATCCGTTGCACGCGTTCGACAACGATAAGCTCTCCGGCGCCATCATCGTGCGCCATGCGGGGCAGGGTGAAAGCCTCAAGTTGCTCGATGGGCGCGACGTGAAGCTCGATCCCTCCTTCGTGGTCATCGCGGACGAGGCGAACGCACTGGCCCTCGGCGGCATCATGGGCGGCTTCGACTCTCGCGTGACCGACACCACGCGCACCGTCTTTCTCGAGGCCGCGCACTTCGCGCCGGCGGCGATCATGGGTCGCGCGCGCAAGCTCGGCATGCATACGGATGCCTCGCATCGCTACGAGCGTGGCGTCGATCCAGCGCTGCCCAGGCGTGCTATCGAGCGCGCGACCGAACTGCTGCTGCAGATCGCCGGCGGCAGCGCGGGCCCGGTCACCGTGGCCGAGCGCCTCGAAGACCTGCCCAGCCATCCGCCGGTGATGCTGCGCCATGCCCGTCTCCGCCGCCTGCTTGGCATCGACGTGGCAGGCAGTGAGGTCACCCGCATCTTTACCGCCCTCGGCATGCATGTGGTCGAACTCGCGGACGGCTGGGAAGTCACGCCGCCGAGCAGCCGTTTCGATATCGAACGCGAGGAGGACCTCATCGAGGAGGTCGCGCGCATTCATGGCTACGACCGCATTCCGACGCACATCCCGGCCGGGCAGATTGCCTTGCAGTCCGAGCCGGAAGCGCGCCTGAGCGAGATGGCCTTGCGCGACCAGATTGCCGCGCGCGGTTACTTCGAAGCAGTGACGCTGTCCTTCGTCAATGCCGACCTGCTTACCACCTGGGGTGTCGATAAGGACTGGGTGCCCTTGGCCAACCCGCTTTCGGCAGATCTGGCCGTCATGCGCACCTCGTTGCTGCCGGGCCTGATCGAAGCACTGCGTCATAACCGCGCACGTCAGCAAGAGCGTGTGCGCCTGTTCGAAGTGGCCCGTAGCTTTCATGCCACGGGTGGCGCACCCGACGAAGTCGGCCGTGTCGCGGTGGTCGCCAGTGGCGCCGCGCGCGCCGAGCAGTGGGGCGAGCCGACCCGTCCGGTCGATTTCTTCGATCTCAAGGGCGACCTCGATGCGTTGATCGCCCACACCGGCGAGCCGCAGCGCTGGTCGGTCGACACCCATGATCTGCCGTCTTGGTTGCATCCCGGCCGCGGCGCGCGTGTCCTCCGTGACGGCCAGCCAGCGGGTTTCCTGGGTGCACTGCATCCGGCACTGGCCAAGGC
>NZ_JBFUIT010000061.1:0-16291 GCF_056401735.1 Luteibacter sp. P4_D7_3 | reverse complement strand
GACCAGATCGGGGTGGAACACGCCCATGAGGATGTTGGGTGCGCCCGCTGGATTGGTCAGTGGCCCGAGGATGTTGAAAAGGGTGCGCACGCCCATTTCCTTGCGCACCGGTGCCACAACCTTCATCGCCGGGTGGTGGTTCGGCGCGAACATGAAGCCGATATCGGTTTCGTCCATGCACACGGCCACCTGGGCCGGGAGCAGGTCGATGCGCGCACCGAGCGCTTCCAGAACGTCCGCGCTGCCCGACTTGGACGACACGCTGCGCCCACCGTGCTTGGCGACACGGGCGCCCGCCGCCGCCGCGACGAACATCGACGCCGTGGAGATGTTGAACGAGGACGCACCGTCACCGCCCGTGCCCACGATGTCGATGAAGTGGGGATGCGGACCCACCTCGACCTTCGCGGAGAGATCGCGCATGACCCGCGCGGCGCCCGTGATCTCGCCGACGGTTTCCTTCTTCACCCGCAGGCCGGTGAGGATGGCCGCCGTCATCAGCGGACTCACGTCGCCACGCATGATCTGATGCATCAGCTCGATCATCTCGTCGTGGAAGATCTCGCGGTGCTCGATCGTGCGCTGGAGCGCCTCGGAGGGAGTCATCGGCATGGAACGGGGATCCTTTCTTACGCGGCGAGCGGCAACGGCATGCCGAGGAAGTTACGCAGCAGGTCGTGGCCGTGCTGGGTGAGGATCGATTCCGGATGGAACTGCACGCCTTCGATATCGAGGGTGCGGTGGCGCAGGCCCATGATCTCGTCGAGCGAGCCGTCTTCGCGCTCGGTCCAGGCGGTGACTTCAAGGCAGTCCGGCACCGAGTCTTTCTCTACCACCAGCGAATGGTAGCGGGTGGCCTCGAACGGGTTCGGCAGGCCGGCAAACACGCCCTGCCCGCGGTGTTTCACCGGGGAGGTCTTGCCGTGCATGATCTCGCGCGCCCGGATCACCTTGCCACCGAAGACCTGACCGATGGCCTGGTGCCCGAGGCAGACGCCGAAAATCGGCAACTCGCCGGCGAGCTCGCGGAGGATGTCGATCGACACACCCGAATCGTCCGGCGTGCCCGGCCCAGGCGAAATCATGATGCGAGAGGGCGCCAGCGCGCGGATATCCGCGACGGTGAGGGCGTCGTTGCGCACCACCTTGACCTCCTGACCCAGCTCGCCCAGGTACTGGACGAGGTTGAAGGTGAAGCTGTCGTAGTTGTCGATCATCAGAAGCAAGGTGATACCCATGCTTTGGAATGGGGGGGATCGCCATTATCCATCAAGCCGGGTAGGACGCACAGGAGAGCGCCCGCCCCTTTACCCTCGGCGCTCGATGGGGTCTGGACGGTCATTGACACGGTGCGGGCCCTTCCAGCCCGGCGTGCTACCGGAAACGAGCGAATCCCAGTCCGTGGGTGGGTGGCCTCGGCCCAGCATCCTCGTGAAGACCGCATACGGATCCGATCGTGATCCGGAGGCTCGTAGGGTTGCCTCATCGTTTACCCACGCGTAAACGATGACGCGCGAACGCGAGTCGAAACGAAAGAACACTCGAAACCGTCGACCGATTTTCGCCCGACGCCAATGACGATGCGCCGCACCCAGTGTCGTGCCCTGGCGGTACTCCTCGCGAGCAGGGTCGCCAGGCACGACTTCCAGGAGCAGCCTGGTCAATGCGCGAAACAGCTTTACGTTCGCGTTGCTTTCAGAACCGGTCGAATTCTGACGTTGCGCCTTCATGGCAGCGGTACGAAGGCGCGAAAGCTGATCGATAATGCCCTCGTGGAAAAGCAGCGTCCATCCGTTGACCTGCATCAGAGTTCCACATCGCCTTCAATGTCATCGGAGATATCCTCGACATGTGCTGCGCTCGCAAGCATGTCGCGGATGAGATCGTCAGGAAGGTTACCGACGTTGCGTCCGTGCCGTATGTCATCCTCGAGCAAGTTAAGAAAGGCGCCAATCGCAGGATCATCGTGGGCCAACGCTGCGGAAGTGACGATGACTTCGCCGTCCCGAACCTCGAAGGCGACCTTCCCGCCCGCTTCCACGCCCAGAAGCTGCCGAACCGCTTTGGGTAGCGTGATCTGCCCTTTGGATGTGAGGGTGGCAATTTCCTGGATGCTCGGCATATTCGCTGCTTCTCTGTGCGCGTGCCCCACGGTAAGGAATATTCCTTACGATTGCAATGGCCGGCGGGTTCACGCCACTGTCTCTGCGGGTTTCCAAGGATGCTCTCATGCGCAACCTCGACTTCAGCTCCTGGCAGGGGCTCCTCTCCACCCTCTTCGGCCTGGCGGTCATCACGCTCATCGGCGTGGGCATCCGGCTGCTTGCAATGCAGACGATCCAGCAGCGGCGTGAGCGCGAGAACCGGCAGATCAACGAACGCTTGCGCACCCTGATTGCGGCGTACAAGACACTGGGCGGTTCGTTCACGGGAAACCTTGCTGTCGACCCCACGCATCTACGCGATCTCAAGCGTCTGGATGCGGAGCAGACCGCCATCGATGCCGCTGCGGCGCAGGGCAACGAGCGGGCGCGTCGCGTGCGTGACGCGGTAGAGGCCGCGCTCTCGGACATTATCCTGCTCGGCACTGAAAAGCAGGTGGAGCTGGCAGCGCGCGCAGCGACCGAGTTAGCCGAGGGACGTCCCACGCACACCGCAGAGCTCGTCATCTCCCTGCGTGACTTCATCCGCAGCGTGCTCGATCTGGATGCGATTCCGTCGAGCGTCGTGATTCCGAAGCAGGGCCCGACGCGCCCGGCGAGTGGATCGGGCGGTAAGTCGCGCGGCGAAGGCGGCAAGGGCGAAGGCCGTGAGGGCGGCGGCGGAAAAGCCGGCGGCGGGGGCGGGATGGGCGGCGGCATGGGTGGCGGAGGCATGGGCGCTGGCATGGCCGGCGGTGCAGCAGCAGGCGCTGGTGTGGGCCTCTCAGCCGACGATGAACACGATCACCACGCCTAGAAACAACACCCCCGCCGCCCTGCCCGACCGGCTCAACGCCAATCTCGACAGGGCGGCGAGGGAAGGCTGATCTTCAGCCGATCGCCTTGAGCAGGTCGGCCGTGGTCGTGGTTTCGGCCAGGCGCGGGAAAATCGTGTTGACGCTGTTGTCGTGGGCGCTGGCCACCATGTCGGTCATCGCGTCAGGCACGATCACGACGTTGTAGCCAAGCTCACTGGCGAAACGCGCGGTGGACTCGACACCGATGCTGGTAGCGATACCGACGATCACCACCTGCTCGACACCCTTGCTGCGCAGCCAGCTGTCGAGATCGGTGCCATGGAACGCACCCCAGCGCTTCTTTTCGACGATGTGATCGGACGGCGCGCGCTCGATCTCGGGAATGAATTCCACGAAGGACGGATCCGACGGGAAGGCGCGCGCGCCCGCATCGGTGCGGCCCGGCGCGGCACCTGTGACATGCACGAGCACGACCGGACGACCCGATGCGCGGAACGCACGGGCGAGCGAAGCGGAACGCGCGACGATATCCGCGGTGTCGTGCGCGGTCGGCAGCGCGACAATCCCCTTCTGGAGGTCAACGACGATCAGGGCGGCGTTGGTGTCGAGTTGGCTAAGCGGCATGGTGAATTCCTCAGGGACGTGGGTGGGAAGACGGGATCGCGACCGGCAGGGTGCGATCAAAAACAGTGGCAACGAGAAGGAAGGCGAAGGCGACGCGATGCCGTCGGCGCGGCGTTTCACGCGGGGTCGCGCGTACTCGAATCAGCGAGACGTCGGATCACCGCGGCGGCCGTCAGCAGGTCGCGCTGCTCGTCCGCAGTGAGCGTGGCGATGGCACTGGCCATCCACGTCCGCTTCGCCGCCCGGACGCGGCGACGTGCCTCGACGCCGGCAGCCGTGAGTGCAAACAGGACCTGGCGGCCATCGGTCGGATGCGGCCTGCGCTCGACGAGGCCCTCCTCCTCCAGAACGGACAACGTCGCACCCATGGACTGCGGTTTTACCAATTCGGCGCGGGCTATGTCGGCTGTCGAGGTGGGACCGCCCTCTTCCAGTCGGATCAGCACGGCCATCTGCGACCAGCTCAGTTCCTGGTTGTTGGACTCGGCCCGCAAACGACGCACGAGCTGACCGCACGCGGCGAGGAGATCGGAAGCCGCGGCGTCGACGCCCGGGAACACAGAGGATTGTTTGGCCATTCCTTTACGCTATGGCCGCGCGGGCCAACTTGCAAGGCAAACTTGCAAGTTTGCCTTCGAAAGTTCCTGCGGCGCCCTGCCGATGCGACGTGGACCAACGTGCGCGGCTAGACGGCGCCTTTTCGCAAAAGCGCTCTCACGGTGGTGAGCTTGTACGACGCAAACGATGCACCCGGAGAAGTGACGGCTTCCGACGGTGAGGTTCCGATCTCGCAGCTCGGAACAGGCAAGCCTTGGATATGCCGCTCACTCATCAGCAGGAGTCTTTCAACAGCAGCGGCGACGTGCTGGAACGGAGCGTCGAGAATGGCCAACAATTCCACCGCGCGGGCTTGCCTCGCAATCAGGGGCCATCCACTCACACGTGCTATGCGTGTAAGGCGCCGTGCCAGCCTCCGCGATTCTTCAAGGTCTTCGGCATGCACGGCATCAGTGAGCAAGACGAGGTCGATAATGGTCTTTGAAGTCGCGCTCAATTGCATACGGGGCCTTGGAGGACTCAGCAATCGAACAGCTTGGCGGCGCTTTCGTTAGCTGGGCCGCTGAGGCGCGTGAGTGCGCCTTCATCCATGTGATCGGACGCGGCGGGTAAATCACGTAGATTCGATAGGTCGGCATGATGTCTCCCAGCGCGACTGCCATGTCGGCATAGAGCGCAAGGGCCGCCTGCCTCTCAAGCGCCCCCGCCCCGGACTACGAGGGCCTTCGGCGTCATCCGTCCTTGCCATACGGTCTGCTAGAACCGCTTTTTCATGTCGGGAGACACCATGACCAATCTCAAGCCGCTCGCTGCCGTCATCGAGCCCCGCTCACCCCTCGCGGGGACCCTCGCCGAGGTTCTTCACGCAAGGGGCTTTGAAGTCGTGGTGGCTTCGACCCATGCAGGCGCCGCAAGACTGGTGGCGGCCCAGGCCAAGGTCGACTTCCTGATTGCCGCGGTACCGGCCCCCGGCGAAGACCACGCCGGGGCGTATCTGGAAGAGGCGCGGAACAAGAACCCGGGCCTTGCCGTGGTCATCATGCTCTCGGACCCGAACGAAGCGACCGATGGCGCTCCCGCGACAGCCATCCGCCTCGTCAAGCCCTTCGATATGCGCCAACTCGCCCAAGCCATCGATGAAGCGACGGACAAGGCCTGAGCCTGCACAAATGTCGAGGCGGTTTTGACACATGCGGCGGGGTCGTTGGGCATAGTCGACCCATCACGATTTCTGCGGACGTACATGTTTTTCGTCTTCGACATACCGTTTCGCGTGCCCGACAACGAATGGACTATCGCCCTTCCCTCGGGTGAGCAACAGACGTTTCCTACCCGCCATGATGCCGTGCGGTTCGCCGCCCGCCAGGCGTCCCGATTCACCGCTTTCGACGGCAGCAGGGTTTACCTGAGTATCGAGGGGGAAGACGGTATATGGCGGCTGTTCGGGGCAGACCTGAAAGCGCCTAACCTCTAGCTGCACAAGCCGGTCTGAGCGTCGCCGCACCCGGGCGGTAGAATGGTGACCCTGACGCTGTCGCGCCGCAGAGAGTTCCTTATGCCAGCACTTCGCATGCTCGCTGCCCTGACGATCGCCACCGCGATCGCCCTGCCCGCCTCGGGCCAGCAGACCGCGCCGGCAGGCGACATCAATCTGCCGGGCGTGACTGTCACCGCCGATGCCTACACCGAGAGTCACGGCGGCTACCTGATTTCCGGCGACTTCAAGGTCGATCCGCGCATGCCTGGCGTGGTCTTCCCCGCCTCGGCGCTGGTTGAAGGCGACGTGCTCAGCATCGAGCCGCAATATCTCAACGGCAACGACTACGTGGTGCTCCAGGAATGTGCTTCGGCCGATTGCAACGATACCCGCATCGTCCGCGTCTGGTCTTCCATCGCGGGCCATCCTGTCGGCGGCGGCAATGATCGACGCATCATCATTCCCCACGAAAACAAGTACTGGATCTGGGCCAAGCGCCTCCCGGAGATCAGCCATCCGGATTGCGACACCTGTGCCACCCACTTCACAAGCTTCAAGCGGATCGGACCACCGATGACGATCACCCCGACGGGTGAGGAAGCGCGTTATCACCAAAGCGAACTCGAGGCAGCCGCCGGTGCCGATCCCCTTCCTGTCACGAAGCAGTCGCACGAAGGGTCAACCTTCGTGATCACGTTCGCGGGCGGCTCCACGGTGCGAATCAGGCGGATGCACGCCGCAGCGCCCTGAGGAGGGTTTCGATCCCTGCAAGATAGGCATGGTGAAGCTCTGAAAGAACGATGCCCTTGCCTCCGCGGCGTCCAACGCGGATGCTTGGAAATCGATTCCGGAGATTCCCATGCCTTCCCTCGGTGCCATCACCTTCCTGGTCCACGATTACGACGAGGCCATCGCCTTCTTCACCCGCGCATTGGCTTTCAGCCTGATCGAAGACACCGACATGGGCGGCGGCAAGCGCTGGGTAACGGTGGCACCCCGCGGATCGGACGGTACCCGCCTCCTGCTGGCACGCGCGGTCACCGATGAACAACGTGAACACGTGGGCAAGCAAGGTGGCGGACGCGTCTTCCTGTTCCTCCACACCGATGACTTCGCCGGCGACCACGCGCGCATGCGCGAGCACGGCGTCCATTTTCGCGAAGAGCCGCGACACGAGTCCTATGGAAGCGTAGTCGTCTTCGACGATCTTTACGGCAACGGCTGGGATCTCATCCAGCCCGCCTGACCCAGGAACCCAAGATGACTGACAAAACGATCCGACTGGCCGTGCTCGACGACTACCAGCACGTGGCGATGCAGAGTGCTGACTGGTCGGTGCTGGATGACCGGGCCGAGGTGGTCGTGTTTCACGATCACCTGTTCGATCACGACGCCCTGGTGGAGCGACTGACGGCGTTCGACGCCGTCTGCGTCATGCGCGAACGCACACCCATGACGGCTGCACTGATCGCGGCGCTGCCGAGGCTCAAGCTGATCGCATCGACGGGACGGGTCAATGCGTCGGTCGACCTCGACGCTGCCGCCAGGCATGGCGTCGAGGTCGTGCACACGGATTACTCCTCGACGCCGACGATCGAATTCACCTGGGCCGCCATCCTCGGATTGGCACGGAATATAGCTGTCGAGGCGGCATCGGTACGTACCGGCCAATGGCAGGTGGGTCTGGGTACCGAACTGCGCGGGAAAACACTCGGCATTCTCGGCCTCGGCCGCATAGGCGCCGAGGTTGCCCGGATCGCACAGGCATTCGGCATGCAGGTGATCGCCTGGAGCGAGAACCTCACCACCGAAGCCGCTAGCGCCATCGGCGTCCGCCGGGTGACGAAGGACGAGCTCCTCGCGCAGTCGGATTTCCTCAGCATCCATACGCGCCTGAGCGATCGCACGCTCGGCCTGATCGGCGCCGCCGAACTCGCCGCCATGAAACCGACGGCACGACTCATCAACAGCTCGCGAGGACCTATCGTCGACGAGAAAGCACTGATCGACGCGTTGTCGCACGGCCGGCTCGCGGGCGCAGCCGTCGACGTCTTCGAGGTCGAGCCCCTTGCCGCAGACCATCCATTCCGCACGCTGCCCCATGTGCTGGTGACGCCCCACATTGGCTACGTCACCGCGGAGATGTATCGAACGTTCTACGGTGACAGCGTGAACAACGTCGTCGCGTGGCTCGACAAGGACGTCAGAAGCTGACGACCTTCCTGCTGTGGTCGCTGTCGCTGTCGTGGTCATCGTCGCGATGTTCGCCCTTCGGCTTGATCGTCATGAGCTCCAGCGGCTTGCCGTTGGCCAGGCGAACACCCCAGCCCTGCTGGAGGCTGGCGAGATCATTCAGTTGCGGGCAGATGGCGTTGGACTTCGCTTCGAGCGCCTTCGAGCGCTTGTTCATTTCGCGGTCCATCGCCTTGTCCAGCGAGTCGGCGCGGGCCTGCAGCGCGGCGACTTTGCTCGCGTCGCCCGAGAGGGCGGCGGTCACCGCGCTCGAGGTGACCGAACCGACCAGCTCGCCCACGGAATCGGACACCGAGCCGGCAACGGTCTCGGTCATGCGGTTGGCTGACCAATGACCCGAGCCGACGCCCTCATCGATCTCACGCAGGGCTTCGATCTGCTTCCGCTTGAGCTTTTCCAGCATCCTGCSCCGCTGATCGCCGTCGGCAAAAGACAGGGTGACCGTGGTCATCGCTGAGAACCCTAGCTCGACACCCTCCCGGGCGATCGTTGCCACCTGTGGCATCAGGGCACGAACGCCAGCCTCGTACCGGCGCAGCGCGTCGGCATCCCCGCCTGAGACAGCAACGGCTTTGCCATCGACGCGAATCGCGCCGTCATGGAGGAAGACCTCGGCCGGCACGCCATCGGTACGGTGAAAAGAAAGGCCTGCCGCCGTGACATCGACGTCGTAAGGCGTCGAGTAATCGTGTTTGCAGGTATCCGTGCTGAAGTTGATCTCCGTTGCCCGCCCTGCCGTGGCGGCGAGCACAAAGGCGACGGCGGCGGTGCCGGCGATGATCGGATGGCGCATGGCCCTTCTCCCCAGGAAACGGATGTTCGCCGGGTAGGATGCGTCCGGCGAGCCTAAGGTTTAGTCCGTTAGGCGGCAGGAAGCATGGGTAGTTGGTCACGCCCTGACTTCCGGCAGGGGGTCATGAGGCGATTCCGCGCTCGCGTGCGTACTCGGAAAGCCGGCTGTCGTGATCGATACCGAGCTTGCGCATGGCATCGCGCTTCTGGCGGCTGACTGTCTTGACGCTGCGGCTCAGCTGCTCCGCGATCTGCGAGATCGACATGCCCCCTACATACAAGCGCACCACCTCGATCTCTCGCGCCGAGAGGCGGACGCCATCGGCCGTGCTCTGCACGCCGCCCGTGTCGAACTGCCGACGAATCGTATCGCTCATGTAGGCGCGACCCGTGGCGGCGTAGCGCACAGCGACGGCGACTTCCCYCAGCGGTGCGCGCTTGTCGCACAGACCCAGCGCACCGCGGCTGCGCATGGTCTGCAACACAGCGGGATTGTTCACCATGGTCAGCACGACGACAGGCAGCCGCGGATAGCGCCGGCGGATGAGGTCGATGAGCGACAGTCCATCACCATGACGGCCGCCGGGCATGGAGAAGTCGGTCACGACCACGTCGCAGGGAAGCGACGCCAGCAATTCGACGAGTTGGTCGCCGTTGGCCGCTTCGCCGACCACTTCGATATCACCGCCCGCCTCCAGGGCGGCACGGGCCCCCATCAGGACTACCGGGTGATCGTCGGCAATGATCGTTCGCAAAACCATGTCTTCCCTCGTAGGCGGATGTGCGCAGCCGCTCTCCATGAGATGTGCTACTCAGTCTTACCATCGTGGAGATTACAGTAATCGTCCGCACGTGGTCGAAGGAACACCATGAAGCAATTGAGAATATTGGCCATTTTTTGCGGCATTTTGTTCGCTTCGTACCGACAGGCGAGCGCGGCTGACATGTTGCGTGAGGGTACGGGACAGCACGAACGGGTCGCGATCTTTCACACCGACATGGACTCGCCCCCATCGGGCGCGGCATCGCAAGGCAGACCCCAAGAAAGTTCCGCGATCACGCCTGACGACGTGCCGCTCAGCACGGCGGAGCGAGAGTGGCTCGCAACGCTGCCGGTGCTCCGCATCGGTATCGATCCGTCTGCAGCGCCCATCTCGCAAATCGGCCGGGACGGCGAAGCCCAAGGATTGGCCATCGACTACCTGCGCGAGGCCACCCGCGTGCTCGGACTACGTACCGAGACCGTGACCAGCCTGGATTGGCACGACACCGTTCAACGCGCCATGCACGGCGACATCGACGTGCTGCCGGCGGCATCCGCGAGCAACGTCGCACTGGAACGCCGCTTCGGTTTCACCGCGCCCTATCTCGATCTGCCGGTCGTGATCGTCACTCGGGAGCACGGCTTCCTGGTCACGGGCCCGGATGATCTGGGTGGGCACCGGGTCGCGGCCAATCTTGCCCAGGGAGCGGTGGCGGCCGCGGTGGCGCCGATGTCGACGGCCGACGTCATGCCGGTTTCCACCACGGCCGAAGGCCTGTCCGCCGTGGCTTCCGGCAAGGTGGACGCCTACGTGGGCGACATCGCCACGGCCGAAGTCCTCATTCGGCGCGACTACCCGGCACGACTCAGGATCGCCGCCCCGACCGGGGAGCATGCCGGTCTGTCGATGGCCGTGGACCAACGATTCGCTCCACTGATTCCTTTGCTCGACCGCGTGTTCGCACGCCTGCCCGAACGCCGTAGCCAGACGATTCGTAACACCTGGCTTCGCTCCGACTACCACTGGGGTACATCCTGGCGGGAGATCGCGCGCAAGGTCGGGCCAGCAGGGGCCCTCGTTCTGGCGTTGCTGCTCCTGGTAAGCCACGCGTACCTGCGCCTGCGACGTGAAACACGCCGCCGCCTGCATACGGAAGCGCAGCTTGCCGATGTGACCCGGCACATGCCCGCCGTGGTTTATCGATTTCGTTATCACCCGGACGGGCGCATCGGCTTCGTCTACGTAGGGGGCAATCCGGAACCCATCTTCGGCGTATCGGCCGAGACGTTCATCCATGACGAACGCAGCGCGTTCGCGCAGATCGACGGACGCGACCAGCCAGGGCTCATGGCCGAGGTGGCGCGCGCGGCGGCGTCCCTGACACCCATCCATGCGGAGATGCGCATTCGCGATACGTCACCGGAGCGCTGGGTGGCGTCCCACGCCGTGCCCCGGCGCGTCGCCGATACCGTCGAGTTCACCGGCTACTGGATCGATGTCTCCGAGCGACGGCTACAGTCGACCCAGCTGGCCTTGGCCAAGGAAGTCGCCGAATCGGCCACGCGGGCGAAGAGCCAGTTCCTGGCCACCATGAGCCATGAAATCCGCACGCCGATGCATGGCGTCATCGGCATGCTGGAAATGCTTGGCACGACCTCGCTCGACGACGCGCAACGACGTCTTCTGGGCACCGCGGAAACCTCGGCGGGTGCCTTGCTGCAGATCCTCGACGACGTGCTCGACTTCTCTCGTATCGAGGCCGGGCAGCTGGCCGTTGCATGCCGCCCCGTCGATCTGCGTGAGCTGGTCGGGGCGGTCGTCGACCTGTTTGCCTGGAAGGCCAACGAAAAGGGACTCTCCATCGCGCGCAGGATCGACGAACGTCTTGCCGAATAYGTCCTCACCGATGGCGCGCGCCTGCGCCAGATCCTGCTCAATCTGGTCAGCAACGCGATCAAGTTCACGACGCGCGGCAATATCGTCGTCATCGTCGAGGTGGTGGGCGAGACGTCTGGCCATCAGTCGTTGCGGTTGGTGGTGGCCGACACCGGGATCGGTATCGCCCCTGACGACATGGCCCGGTTGTTCACGCCCTTCACCCAGGCCGAAGCGTCCACGACCGCGCGCTCGGGCGGCAGCGGTCTCGGCCTTGCGATCAGTCGACGACTGGCCGCGTTGTTGGGCGGCCAGATCGCGATGACCAGCGAGCGCGGTGTCGGCACCCGGGTGACCATGGAGCTGACCCTGCCGGTCATCGCCCGCAACGAGGCGGACGAGCCGAGAGAAGCGCCCCCACGTGCACAGACCGACGTGCCACTGAACGTGCTCGTGGCGGAGGACCACGCCACCAACCGTGAACTGGTCGCCGCACAGCTCGATCGGCTCGGCCACCGGCACACCATCGTCGCCGATGGCGAACAGGCTTTGCTGGCGGCATCGACGCGGACCTTCGACGTCCTCCTGACCGACCTGCAGATGCCGCGGATGGATGGCTACGCGCTGGTGCAGGCCCTGAGAGAGAACGACGCCATGCTGCATATCATCGCGATGACAGCCAATGCGATGCCCGAGGAGAAGCAGCGATGCCTGGCTGCCGGCATGGACGGGTTCGTTGCAAAGCCGGTCCGGCTCGACGCGCTGCGCGATGCCCTCGCGGCCGTGACGGACGCAGCAGCGGTGTGGGATCTCGACGCCTTGCGCGAGGATTTCGGGGGACTTGCGGCGCTCCCCCGCATGGTCAGCCGGTTCGCCGCAGCGACGTATGCCGATATCGACGATGCCGGGAACCTCGGCAGCCCTGAGGACGCGGCGGCATGGAGTCACCGTATCGGCGGAGGTCTCCGCGTCTTTGGGCCCTCCAGCGCTGCCACGATGCTCGAACGCTTCGAAAGGGAGCTGCGCGGGGAAGATGCTGGCGCCGCGCTAAAACGACTCCCCAGCGTGGTCACGGCGCTGCGATCGCACGTGGAGCGTCTGATCGAATCGGCGCGGGAGCTGTCTACGGATTGAGCTTATTCTCAAAAAAAAGTGGGATTTTTCAGATTCATCTGATTTTTCCGATGACCCCGACCCGCGATTCTTATCGACGTACGCCTTAAGGCGCGTCAAGACCGAGGGGTCGCCTGTGAATCAGCACGTCATCGATTACCACATCGCGGATATCGGCGAGGCCTGGGCCATCTTTCGCGAGGGCGTCCAGATCGCCGTGCGTAAGGATCCCGGCGATGCCATCGCGTTCGCAAACTTCTTTGCCGACCGGGAAACCCGCATCGCAACACGGCCGGTTCGCGTTTCGGCCGATCACCACATGCATCGCACGCTAAGCGAGATCAGGCGCGCCGCCTGAGCTTCTGCTCAGGGAAACGCTCAGCGTCCGGTCGCGCCACCCATGTGAATCATGTCGAGGTGCAGCAGTCGCAGGCGCGCAATGTGGCGACCGACGATGGCGCGATCTCCCGAGGTGGCCTCGAGACGCAGGAAAGCGTCGAGCAGTCGACGCTCCATGTGTTCGAGAGTGCGGATATAGGTGACATCCGGATCGTTCGAGAGCTTTGCCGACGCCTCCATCATGCTGCGTCGGACCCCACTCATGGGGCCGCCGGCTGTGGCCGGACGCCCGCCGGTGGCGGTGACTTCGCCTTGTAACTCCGCAGCGATAGCCGTCAGGGAGTCGGCGGATTCTTGCAGAACAGCCTTCAGGCCCGGCTCTCGCACGCCACGTGCCGCCTGACCATAGAGATCACGATCCGCGATGACTCGGCGAATCAGCCAATTGACGACACGGATCGAGTTTCGTTCCATGGGCGAAACGTTAGACCTGTCGGACTTAGCCGGTCATAAACGTCCCGGTATCTGGTCAGCCGGCGGTCAGCCGCCGGGCTCGATCAACAGCAAAGGCTGACCAGACGCGTCGCGCAGGCCGGATTGGAGGTCGACCAACTGTCGGACAGCCGGACAGAGGGCCTGAACCCGCGGCCTGAGGGTCGATTCCAGCCGGGCGATGACACGCGCCTGACCGCCCGTGGAGACATCCGCCACGCGATCGCGCAGCGCGGCGGCGCCTTCCAGATCACCATTCATCGCCAGCTGCATGGCCTCACCGCCGACCTCCTGGGTCAGCAGGGGCGTGATATCGGAGACGATTTCCTGCGCATAGGCGCGCATGGCATCGGCCTGCCAGTCGCGGGTGCTCTGGCTCGCCGCGATACGCCGCTTGATCTCGGCAACGCGACTGGCAAGTGCCCGGTCGAGCTCACCGCTGCTCAGTGATCCCGGAGATGCACGGCCGGCCTCCTCGCGCACAGCGCGCGCAGCAACGTCCACACCATCGCTGGCGATCGCCTTGGCCTTGGGCACCAGGGCACGGACGTTGCGCTCGAAAAGGGCGACGCGGTCTTGCTCGTCCGGGCGCAGCGCCACGGTGCGACCGTCCGTGGCGAGGCTGCCATCGTGCATGCGCACACTGCGCGGAGCCACTTCCGGGCGCTCGAACAGAAGGGCATCCGAACGCACCGTAAGGTCGTAGCTGCTGGCGACCCCACAGGACATCTGGCCGACGTCCTGAGCCGCGACACTGCCCGCAACGCAGGCAGCGACGACAAAGGCGAATACGCGGGCGGTCATCCTGCTCACAAGGCGGGCTGAGCGAACTGCTGCCTCACGGACACGCGACCCAGCGTCCACGCAAGCCAGGCCAGCACGGGTACGGAGACCGCCTTCAGCACGATCCCCACGACGAGGATCGATCGCAGCTTCACGTCACGGAGCAGCTGTTCGGGCTCGAGACCGCCCTGGCCGAGCTCCACTCCGATCGCCTGCCACTGCTGAAAAGCGATCACCGCCGTGACGATCGCCCAGACGGCCAGCACGCCGGCCGCGATGCGCATGGCGCTTCGGCCCCATTCGCGCCACCGCAGGGTCCCCAGCGCAACCACCATGACGACAAACGCCCCGAGGGTATTGCCCACCGACCAAGCCAGGAAGACACGCGGATCGGGGGTACCCGCGGCTATCGCCTCGGCGCTGATGGAACGGATGGCACCTGCGGCGGCGACGATGCCAGCGGCGTTGATCACGAAGCCCACGGCCGCAAGCAACATCACCAGCCAGACCACGATGCGCCACGGCGCGAACGGACGGGCCTGCCGTGGCCCCTTCAGTGGTTTGAACATGCTCAGGTGCCCGAAGCCTTCAGCTGCGCGAGATCGGCAAGCACCTGCCCGGAGTTCTTTTCCGGATCCACGTCCTTATAGACCCTGGCGATCTTGCCGGTCGGGTCGATCAGAAAGGTCTCGCGACGGGCGTACTTGCTGCCCTTTTCGTCGCTGAGCACGTCGTACTTCGTCGCCATGGCGCCGTCTGCGTCCGAGAGCAGCGGGAACGGGACGTGGTACTTCGCGGCGAATTCGGCATGCGACTTCACGTCGTCCAGGCTGACGCCATAGACAACGGCACCGGCCTTGTGGAGCTTGACGATGTCATCGCGGAAGGTGCAGACCTCGGTGGTGCAACCGCCCGTGAAGTCCTTCGGATAGAAGTAGACGACCAGCCACTTGCCCTTTTCGGTGTCCAGCGAATGCCACTCGCCCTTCTGGTCCTGCAGCTTGAAATCGGGCGCCTTGTCGCCGACCGCGGGGCCGGCAGGGGTGGCGGCCCAGGCAGAGACAGTGACCAGGCAAAGAGCGAGAAGCGTAAAGAGGCGACGCATGGGGAAACCTCGTGGGTGGGAATCAGGGAAGTGTACTCGTCCGCGTGAATGCGGGTTCCGTCCCTTTCGGTTGCGGCGGCGCGTGAGATTCGCAAAAAAAAGAGGCGCCCCGGAGGACGCCCCTTTGCTGACGGAAGCGGGTATTACTTGCCGATCCGCTCGATCTCGAACTTGCTCAGGTCGACGCCGAGGTTGAAGCCACGGCCCGTGCCGGTAACGGCCAGGGAGACTTCACCCTTGGTCATCGCCGCGCTCTCGGCGCTCTTCACGACACCGGCATTGGCGCCGCCGCTGGCGTATTCGCCATAGATCTCGCTGATGCCGTGGACGTGGGTGAACTCACCCTTGCCACCTTCGATGCTGAACTTGCCGGCGGTGAGGCCGCCACCACGAACGTGGATGATCACGTCGGCGCTCTGGCCGTTATCGCAGCGGACGTGGCCACGGCCATCGGCCTTCTTGTAGATCGCAGCCCAACCCGTGGTGCTGAACGTCATGTGGCATTTGACCTCAGCGTCCGAAGCCGCCTTGGCGGGCTGCGCGGAGAAGGTACCTGCAGCGGCGAGTGCCAGGACAGCCAGACCGGTAATGCGCTTGATCATGTTCGTTTCTCCGTGGGTAGATGGCAGGAAGCTGCGAGACGGATTCTGTACTCACGAATGTGAAGAAACACGGAGGCTCCCGACACCCGTTCAGGAAAGGCGAGGATTCGTCGAGGACCCGTGAACCGGCTCCCCGGGCGGCTTTAGGCGGCTTACTATCGATCCAACGCCGCTCCTTGAAGGGAAATCCCATGCCCAAGCACATCCTGGTTGGCTATGACGGCTCGGAAACCGCCCGCCGCGCCTACCTTTTCGCCCTGGAGCTGGCCGCCTGCGCCGGGGCGAGGGTCCAGGTGCTCTCGGTGCTCCAGATCGACAACGGTGCCGATACGGCGGCGCTGATGATGACGGACAACGGCAGGGAGCGCCTCGAGGCGCTGAACGCCGAGGTGAAGGCCTTGAGGCCCGAGGCCGGCGTACCGGTGGCCGTCGACCTCATTCATGGAAGCCCCGGCGACGCCCTGCTCTCGTACGTGGCACGGCACGGGGTCGACCACATCGTCATCGGGCATACCGAGCGAGGCGCCCTGGCCCGCTGGCTGGTCGGCTCGACCT
>NZ_JBFUIT010000060.1:0-16467 GCF_056401735.1 Luteibacter sp. P4_D7_3 | reverse complement strand
CCAAAGCCGCCCCGGCCAAACGCGACGCCGATGACGAAGCTGCGGAAGAAGCCTATTCCAACGAAGGCGGCCCCGACGACGATTCCTGATCATGTGTGGGAGCCGCTTCAGCGGCGATAGCCAGGTCGCCGCAMGGCYATCGCCGCTGAAGCGGCTCCCACAGAAGTCCTCAAAAGTCGTAGTTGGCGCTCAGGCGCAGGTAGCGCGGCAACTGCCGTGATGTCGGTGTCCCGTAGAGCGGGTTGGCCAGGTTCGGACTGGACTCCGCATTCGGGTAGATGCCGACCACACGCTGCTCGTTCAACACGTTGAACACATTCACGTTGAACGCCAGCCGGGCGTCGGCGAAGGCTGGGCGATAGGTCGCACCGACATCGAGCTGACGCACCCAGGGAAGGCGTCCGTGGCTTCCCGGTGGCGAGGGCAGGCCGTTGCAGAAGTGGTAACTGTTGCCGTAGCCGGCCGGGTCTTCGCGATCCGGGCCGAAGTAACCCAGGCACGGCTTGGGTGCACCGGAGATCACACTGAGATTGCCGCTGACCAGCCACTCGGGGGTGATCTGGTAGTAGCCGAAAACCTTCAGCTGGTGCTTGTGGTCGTTGTTCTGCGGGCCATTGGTGTTGACCATGATGTACGAGTTGTCCCAGTCCTGGGTGGTCGACACCGCTGTCTGACCGGTACCTCGCGACTCGCGATAGAGGTCCGAGCGAAGCTGTCCTTCCGTGTTGCCGTAGCTGCGCGAGAAGGTGTATGTCGCTCGCGCGTACCAGGTCCCATCGAACGGGTGCTCCAGGAACGATTCAAGCGCGTAGTAGCGGCGCTTGAGTCGGTCGAAGCCGAACTCCTGGTTCGTGAGCGGCACACTGACGTGATTCCCTGCCGTGTCGACCAGATTGAACGTGTTCGCCTTGCCCGGATTGAACAGCCAGCAGCTCACGGGGTTGCTCGTCGTGGTGACGTCGTACCCGAGCGACTGCGCCTTGGCCAGCACGAGGTCGATGTCGCAGTAGTCGTCGATCGCGTTGCGCAGGATACGTTGCGTCGCCTTTGCGCCGTAAACCCACTTGCTGCCCAGGGTCTTGGTGAAGCCGAGGATGAATTCGTCCTGGTATTCGGACTTGAGGCCCTTGGTGGTCACGGTGGAGGGATCGGGCAGCTGGCCGAAGGTGTTGTTCGCCGCGACCGGCGGTGAAATCGTGGTCAGTCCGGTCGGCGTGCCATCGCCGGCGATGCCGCCGTAGGTGAAGTATTGCGAGGTGGTGAGTGCGCCGCCGGCTGCGTTGAGCGCGGGGTTCAGGGGCAGGCCAAGGTAATAACGGCCCGCGTTGGCGTAGACCTTGAAGGTCGCATCGCCGTTTACGTCCCAGCTCGCGCCCAGGCGTGGCGCCCACTGCGGCTTGTGCTGGGTGACGAAGGGCTCGCTGTCGCTGTTGAAATTCTCGAACTGGTCGTTGCGCACGCCGACCGAGAGGAGCCAGCGATCGTTGATCTGCCAGCGATCTTCGATGTACTGCGCGCGCTGCGTGGAGCGCACGGTGGCAAGGCTGCTGTTGATGTTCTGGATGACGTAGTAGCCCTGTGCACCATTGGGAAAACCGCCCGTGGCCGGCACGCCAAGACCCGTGGAAATCGGTGTATTCGGATCGCCCTGGCCGTAGGTCCACGAATACCCGCCCGGCCCCGAGGTGATCGTGCCCTGGTCCAGTGCCTTGGCGGTCTGGTTGTCGATGCCTGCGGTGATGGTGTGGTCGCCGATCTTGTAGGTCAGGTCGATGCGCGTGTTGGTCGTACGGTTGCCGCGTCCGGCGGGACTCAGGCTGGCCACGGTCTGGTTGTTACCGCGTGGTGCACCGTTGTTCAGCGCAGGATTCTGGTTGGTGAGTCCATCCACATAGGTGAGATCAGGGGCGTAGCCGGCGGGTGCGTCGTAGTCGTCGCTTTTCAGCTTGCCGTACTGTGCCGTGAGCGTGAGATCGTCGGTGAGATAGCCGGTGTATTTGGCCGTCCACAAGTCGCCGCCCGTCTTGATGTTATCGTCGCCGCCGATCCGGTCCTGGCGCGTACGTGTCTGGTAGTCGTACCCGTAGACCGTACCGGAGGTCTCGTATTTGTCCGAGGCACCGGTCACTTCGACGATGTTGCTGTCGGTGATGTTCCAGTCGAGTTTTCCGTACCAGCGCGGTTCGTTGTAACGGTAGTCGACATAAGGCTTCGTACTGCTGAAGCCGCTCACCGGGTTGACGGTGGTGCCCTGCTGCCGTTCGTACTCACCGGCGATGAAGATGAACAGCTTGTCCTTGATCAGCGGACCTCCCGCGTATGCACTGACCGTGGTGCTGGTGGCGGAATCCTTGCTATCGGGCGAGTACAGCTGGCCGGCTTTGGGCGATGCCGGAAGCCCGTTCTCGAAGTAGCGGTTGCGCTGGCTGGCACGCGCGAAATTCGGTTCCCACAACACTTGTGTGCCGAAATGCCATTCGTTGGTGCCGCGCTTGCCCACCACGTTGATCACGCCGCCATCGGATCGGCCGTACTGCGCGCTGTATCCGCCGGTATAGACCTCCTGCTGGTCGATCGCGCCGTAGGGCAGGGACAGTCCGCCGAAGCCTCGCAGGGGATCCGTCGTGGAGAAGCCGTTGACGTAATAGGCGTTCTCGCTTGCGGCAGAGCCACCAAAACTCACCAGTGAGTTACCCGTCGGCCCCTTGAAGCTACCGCCGTTGTTGACCACGCCCGGGGCAAGCAGGGCGATGGCTTCGGAATTGCGACCCAGCGGCAGGCGTGCGAGCTGTTCGGAGGTGACGACGGTGCGTGAATCGACCGTCGACACATCGATGCTCGGCAACGCCGCCGCGGATACCGTGATGCCCTCCAGCGACTGCGCCTGCGCGGCGGCGAATGACACCTCGGTACCGGCGCCCACCTTGAGCGTGATGTTCTGCCGCGTGTCGACCACCTTGCCATCGACTTTCAGGGCCACGGTATACGTGCCCAGGGGCAACTGCCCGGCTGAGTAGCGGCCACGCTCGTCGAGCGGGACATCGCGGCTCAGACCGGTATCACTTGTAACCGTTACCGACGCACCGGCTGTGGCGGGTGCCTGCCCGAAAAGGCTGCCCGTGGTGGACTGCGCCATGGCGCCGGAACTGATCGCCACCGCGAGGGCTGCGGCGAGTGCACGCGGGATGCTGGGGGTCTTGCTGGACATGAACGACGCTCTCCTCGAACCGAATTGGGGGCGTAAGCGCGCACGGTCTCTGCTGCCGCAGGGCCGGGCATGATGGGTAATCGAAGGCAAATCCCCTTGAAGGCGCGACCTGGACGCCGGCGTCGTGCCGGGTCGTAGGTGCCGGTAGCCGGGCTAGCGCCGGCTACATCCCTGATGTGACAAAACGTGCTGCGTCGCAGCACGTGAGCCAGTTATATCGAAACTTATTTCGAATGTATAGCCCTCTAGACATCCCTATCGGGAGGCGAGGTCGGACTAGCCGAGGGCGACCGGGTCGGTCTGCAGCCCCAGGCTGTCGTGGATCCCCGCGAGTGTCCGGGCGCGCTCGTCGCGTTCGGTCTTCGTCCGGGGCGGGTGCCTTTCCATCTGCGTGAGCACGGGAAGCAGGTCGCGCTGCTGTGATTTTTTCAGCGGCACCGTCAGGTCTTCGACCTTCTTGCCCATGATGTATTTCGACTGCTCGGTGCTCTGGCTTGCGGTACGACCCGAAAGCGCCTGCACGAGGAGGCCTTTCCGGTAGCCGATGGACACGTTGCTCTGCGCGGAGTCGTCGATCTGCGTGTAGTAGTAGTTCTGCGACTTCGGATCTTCAGTCAGGTTGAGCCGCGCATCGGCTGAAAGGGCCGAATGGAAACTCGCGCGCAACTGCGACGACGAGGTCTGTGAGATATCGCGTTCGGATGCGCTGCGGCCGGACACCTGGGTGCTTTGCGATACCTGGAAGGAGAATGCGTCGTGCTCATCGGCGCGATACGGGTTGGAGGCGCGCRCCGACTGCRTGAACGAGGCGCTGAAGTCCGCGAGCCCGCTCATCAGGGCATGGTCGGTATCGGTGAGCCACGAGGTGGAACGTGTGGTGGCTGCCGCGTCGATGCCGGCTGGCGCATTGATCTGCGTGAATGCGTCCTTGAAGAGGGCCACCAGGGCGGGATCTGCATGGCCGCGTGCCGCGGCCTGGTCGACCTGCTTTAGGTAATTGGCCAGCGCTGTCGCCTGCTGGGCCTTGCTGCCGGTGATGGCAGGTGAGCTCAGGTCCACGCTGACATCGATCTGGCCGGCCGAACCGTCGATCTTCACGGCGCGCGATGTCGCGTCGGCGCTGAAATCGATCGTCTGTATGGGCTGATCGCTGCCCGCGGCATGGGCGCTGACGTGGATCGACGAGAGGACGGTCGTATCGAGTTGAGCGAGGCTGCCGAGATCCAGGTGAGGCGGCGCGGAGGCCATGCCGTCGAGCACGCTCTTGAAGGCGACGGAGAGTTTCGCGATCCCCGCATTTTCGGCGTCGCTCAGTGGTGCGTCGCGTTCGGCCTTTACCTTGAAGCTACCGTCGTCCTGCAGCGTGAGCGTGAGTGCGCGGCCGCTGGCCGTCTTGATGGCGACGGATGCATCCTGCCAGACGGGGACGGACTTGACCGGTGGGATGGAGTAGACGGCGGGTGCCGGTGCGCTGGTGGCACCGCTGAGCGTGACGACCACCGAAGGGCCCTGCGCGGCGGGCGATACAGTGGACGTGGCAGCCGCTGTGCCTGCGGTCGCTGTCGCCGGCAGGGAGCGCGACGCCGGTAACGAGACCGGCGTCGGCACCCTGTTCAATGAAGTTATTGTCATCCTTGAGCCTGTTTTACCTATTGACCTCCTCGGTTAGCGGCGTCTTTCGCAGGAACTTGAGGTCAGCGGCGACCGTCGCCGCGCCCAGGATTCCCGCCCCGGCCATCGTGCTCTTCACCACCGCGAAAACCGGGGATGTTGTCGTATCGCGTGCCCGGTGCCGGGCGCTCATGCAATTGCGGCAACGGACGGGCGTAGCCACGGCGCGGATCGAAGCGGGGATCCACGTGACCACGGAAATTCCGCGGCCCGTGGAACCATGGGCCCGCGCCGATGAAGAGGCCGCCTGCGAACCATTCGGCGCCGTAGTAGCCATAAGGTGCGCACGGATAGGGCGCGTACTCGTAGTAGCCATAAGGACAGGCAGGCTCAGGGCCGACTTCCACGGTGGTATCGACATAAACCTGTGCGGAAACGGGAGCAGCGGCGGCACCGGCGGTGACCAGTGCAGCCAGGGCGATCGAGCGGAGGGCGTTCATCACAGCACCTTTGGGAAGTGGGGTTAATGATGAGAACGCTTCGGCTTCGCAGGGGTTTACGTCGTGAAATCCTGCGAATCCAGATGAATGAGCGTAGGTTAAACACGGACGATCCCGATTAAACGCATTCGGCACTCGTGCGTTCCTGTTAGCTAGCCCGACCGGATAAGCCAGGAGATCGATCCATGAGTGATGCGACACAAGCCCAGCGCCCACCTCACAAGGGGCGGCGTCTGCTGATCGTCTCGCTCGTCGTTGTCGTCGTCATTGCCCTCGTGCTCTTCCACGTCATCAGTGGTTCGGGAAAGAAGAAGCCGACGCCGCCGCCCCAGCTGGTCAGTGCCGCGAAGGCCACGCTCGGTGACATGCCGGAGCTGCTCAACGAACTCGGCACCGTGACCCCGGTGGCTACCGTCAATGTATTGCCCCAACTCAGCGGATACCTCACCGAGGTCGGCTACAAGGAAGGGMAGGACGTGGAGAAGGGCCAGTTCCTTGCGCAGATCGATCCTCGCCAGTACGAGATCGACAAGCGCCAGGCGGAAGCCCAGATGGCGAAGGACAAGGCCACGCTCGCCCAGGCTCGCTCCGATCTCGCGCGCTTCACCACGTTGAACGAGCAAAAGTCGATCGCCGAGCAGACGTTCGCGGATCAGAAGTTCGCCGTGCAGCAGGACGAAGCGGCGGTGAAGGCCGATGAAGCCAATATCGCGCAGTTCGACCTGGATCTTGCCTACTGCCACATTACCGCGCCCGTCAGCGGACGCGTTGGCCTGCGTCTGGTCGATCCGGGTAACTACGTCACCCAGTCCACGTCGCCCGGCATCGTCACCATCACCACCATGAAGCCGACCACGGTGCAGTTCACCGTGCCGCAGAACTCCCTGGGCAATGTCCTGAAGCGCTTCGGCACGGCGGATACGACGCTCACCGTCGCCGCCTTCAGCAGTGACAACAGCCGCCAGATCGCGACGGGCAAGCTCTATGCGCTGGGCAACCAGATGGCAACGGCTACCGGCACGGTCACCTTACGCGCCACCTTCGATAATGATGACGAGGCGCTCTATCCGAACGAATTCGTCAACGTACGCCTGCTGGTGGATACGCTGAAGCAGGCCGTACTCGTGCCGACTCCAGCCGTGCAGAGTGGCGCCCCCGGCGATTTCGTCTACCTGGTCAATGCCGATCAGACCGTGTCGGTACACAAGGTGACGCTCGGTCCCAGCGACGGCAAGAACACGGTGATCGCTTCGGGCCTCACCGCCGGACAGACCGTCGTGACGGACGGGATGGACCGCCTTACCGACGGCGCCAAGGTGAAGCTGGCCGGTGCGAAGCCCGCCGCCGGGTCGTCGACGGGCGCCGCGCCGACGCGACGTCACGCGTCGTAAAGGCGGGCACGCGATCCGATGAACATTTCCCGTTTGTTCGTACTCAGGCCGGTAGCCACCGCGCTCCTGATGCTCGCGCTCGTGCTCGTCGGCCTGGTCGCAGTGAAGTTCCTGCCCGTGTCGTCGTTGCCCGCTGTCGACTACCCGGTCATCCAGGTACAGACCTTTTATCCCGGCGCCAGTCCGACGGTGATGGCGAGCACGGTGACAGCCCCGCTCGAAGTGCAGCTGGGCGAGATCCCCGGTCTGCAACAGATGACCTCGAACAGCTCGGCGGGCGCGTCGGTCATCACCCTGCAGTTCGACCTGTCGCTCAGCCTCGACGTTGCCGAGCAGAACGTGCAGGAAGCGATCAACGCGGCGAACAGCCTGCTGCCAGCGGGCCTGCCCGCGCCGCCGACGTACGCGAAGGTAAACCCGGCCGACTTGCCAATCCTCACCCTGGCCGTGACCTCGACATCGATGTCGTTGCCACAGCTCGAGGATGTAGCTAACAACCGGCTGGGCTCGAAGATCGCCGAGGTGCCGGGGGTGGGCCTGGTAGTGCCAGCCGGCGGTAACGTGCCCGCCATCYGCGTCGAGGCGGACCCGAAGAAGCTGGCGGCCTATGGGCTCAATATCGACGACCTGCGCTCGCTGTTGGCCAACGTCAACGTCAGCCAGCCCAAGGGCAACTTCGACGGCCCCGAGCTCGACTACACCATCAACGGCAACGACCAGATTCGCGATCCCAAGGACTACCTGGCCACCGTGGTCTCGTACCAGAACGGTGCGCCGGTGTACCTGCGGGACATCGCGCGGGTGACGCAGTCGGCGCAAAACACGGAGCAGGGTGCCTGGTTCGGCAAGACGCAGGCCATCGTGCTCAACGTGCAGCGACAGCCGGGGGCGAATGTCATCGCCACCGTCGACCAGATCAAGGCGAAACTGCCTCAGTTGGAGTCGACTCTCCCGGCGGGGATGAAGGTGCAGATCGTCTCCGACAGCACGGGCGTGATCCGTTCGTCGGTCTCCGATGCTGCCTTTGAGCTGGGTCTGGCCATCGTGCTGGTGGTCCTGGTGATCTTCGTCTTCCTGCGCAACATACCGGCCACGATCATCCCGAGTATCTCCGTGCCGGTTTCGCTGATCGGCACGCTCGCCGCGATGTACGAACTGGGCTACTCGATCGACAATCTTTCGCTGATGGCCTTGATCATCGCCACGGGTTTCGTGGTGGATGACTCCATCGTGATGATCGAGAACATCGTACGGTACCTCGAAGAGGGCATGGCACCGCTGGAGGCGGCGCTGGAAGGTGCGGGGCAGATCGGCTTCACCATCGTGTCGCTGACCGTCTCCCTGATCGCTGTGCTTATTCCCCTGCTTTTCATGGGCGGCGTCATCGGCAGGTTGTTCAACGAGTTCGCGGTGACCCTGGCGGTGACCATCGTCATTTCAGGCATTGTCTCGCTGACCCTGGTGCCCATGCTGTGCGCGCGTATCCTCCGCGCGCAGGTCGACCGGCATCCGAGCCGGTTCGAACGCATCAGCGAGGGATTGTTCGACAAGACGCTGGCTGCCTACGAGCGCGGCCTCCGTTTCGTCATGGCCCGCCAGACACTCACACTGATCGTCTTCCTGGTCACCGTCGCGTTGACCGTCGTCCTCTATGTCGTCATTCCGAAAGGCCTGTTCCCGACCCAGGACGTCGGCGCGGTCGAGGGCATCAGCGTGGCCGACAACTCGGTGTCCTATAGCGCCATGGTGAAACGGCAGGCCGAGCTCGCCGAAGCGATCCTGAAGGATCCCAACGTGACAGGGCTGACGTCGTACGTGGGCATCGATGGGACGAACAAGACCCTAAACAACGGCCGCTTCCTGATTGGCCTCAAGGCGAAGGACGATCGCTCCCTCAGCGCCGCCGAGATCGCGCGCAACCTGCAGAACGAAACGGCGAACGTCACAGGCATTCGCCTGTTCGTGCAGCCGGAGCAGGACCTCACGCTCGACACCACGGTATCGCCGAACCAGTACCAGTTCGTCCTGCGGGGTTCCTCGGTGCAGGAGCTGGGCAAGTATGTGCCCGCCCTGGTCGATCGCCTGCGCAAGGTCGACTCGCTCACGGATGTCACCAGCGATCTCAACAATGACGGCCTGGCGGTGAACGTCGAGGTGAATCGCCAGCTCGCCGCGCGTTATGGCATCACACCGGCGACGATCGACAACGCGCTCTATGACGCGCTCGGACAGCGTATCGTCTCGACCATCTTCGAGCAGTCCGGGCAGTACCGCGTCATCCTGGTGGCCAAGCCCGAGAGCCTGCCCACGGTGCAGTCGCTCGGCGACATCTATCTGCCCAGCCAGACCGGCAGCAGCGGACAGGTACCGCTGAAGGGCATCGCGTCGATCCAGATCGTCAAGGCACCCCTGGTAATCAGTCACCTGGCGCAGTTTCCCGCCGTCACGGTTTCCTTCAATCTCACCGCCGGTGCCTCGCTCAGCTCGGCGGTGAAGGAGATCACGGCGGCGGAACAGGCGGTGCACCTGCCGCCGTCTGTCACGTCGTCGTTCCAGGGTGCCGCGCAAGCCTTCCAGGATTCACTCTCCAGTGAGGTGTATCTCCTGATCGCCGCCCTGGTCGCTGTCTACATCGTGCTCGGCGTGCTCTACGAAAGTTTCGTTCACCCATTGACCATTCTTTCGACCTTGCCGTCGGCCGGTATCGGCGCGTTGCTTGCGCTTATGGTGGCCGGGCACGATCTGGACGTGATCGGCATCATCGGCATCGTCCTGCTGATCGGCATCGTGAAGAAGAACGCGATCATGATCGTGGACTTCGCGCTGGAAGCGGAGCGCGAGCACGGCAAGCCGCCCGAGGAAGCCATCTTCGAGGCCTCGCTGCTGCGCTTCCGGCCTATCCTGATGACGACGCTCGCGGCGATGCTCGGTGCGCTGCCGATGCTGCTGGGTAATGGCACCGGCTCCGAACTGCGCCGGCCGCTCGGCCTCGCCATCATCGGTGGCCTGGCGCTGAGCCAGTTGCTGACGTTGTTCACCACGCCGGTGATCTACCTGTTCTTCGACCGGCTGGCCGTGCGGTTACGGCGCGCGCCGGCGCAGAAGGCGATCGGGCACGAGTCATGAGTATCCCGGGCCTGTTCATCCGGCGTCCGGTGGCGACGACGCTGCTGGCCGTCGCGATCCTGCTGTCAGGTGCGCTCGGCTATTTCAACCTGCCGGTGGCGCCGCTGCCGAACGTCACGTTCCCCGTGATCGTGGTCCAGGCGAGCATGGCCGGTGCGAGCCCGGACATCATGGCCTCGACCGTGGCTGCTCCGCTGGAGCGACGGCTCAGTGCTATCGCGGACGTGTCCGAGCTGACCTCGTCGAGCTCGGTCGGCTCGGCCCAGGTGGTGATCCAGTTCGGCCTGGGACGCGACATCAATGGCGCGGCCCGCGACGTGCAGGCGGCGATCCAGGCGGCGCGAGCCGACCTGCCGAGTACGCTGCGCAACAATCCGACGTACCGGCAGTTCAATCCGTCGGATACCCCGATCATGGTGCTGGCGCTCACCTCGGCCACGCTGACGCGGGCGCAGCTCTACGATTCGGCTAACTCGATCCTCCAGCAGCAACTCTCGCAGGTGGATGGCGTAGGGCAGATCACGCTGGGCGGCAGTGCCTTGCCCTCGGTTCGCGTGGAGTTGCAGCCCGACCAGCTCAATAGCTACGGCATCGRCCTGGAGGATGTCCGTGCGTCCCTGAGCTCGGCGAATGCGAACAGCGCCAAGGGCCATATCGACCAGGGCGACCAGCGTTTCGAGGTGCTTTCCAACGACCAGATCAGCAAGGCCGCGCCGTATCGCGACATCGTCGTCGCCTATCGCCAGGGGGCACCGGTCTTCCTGCGCGATGTCGCGCAGGTGAGCGATTCGGCGGAGAACCTGCGCAACGCCGGCCTGTACAACGGTAAGGACGCGGTACTCGTCATCGTCTATCCGCTCCCGGGCAGCAATATCGTCAGGACCGTCGCACAGATCCGCAAGGTCCTGCCGAATGTCGAGGCCACCTTGCCGCACGACATCCATGTCGGTATCGCCGTGGATCGCTCGCAGTCGGTCAATGCCGCGGTGGACGACACCGAGCGGACGCTGTTCATCGCCGTGCTCCTGGTCATCGGCGTGGTTTTCATCTTCCTGCAGTCCCCCCGCGCCGTGCTGGTGCCGGCGGTCGCGTTGCCCCTTTCGATCGTGGGCACGTTCGGCCCGATGTACCTGCTCGGCTACAGCCTCGATAACCTGTCGCTGATGGCGCTCACCATCGGCACCGGCTTCGTGGTGGACGACGCGGTCGTGGTGCTGGAGAACATCGTCCGCCACGTGGACGAGGGCATGGACGTGCGCGAAGCGGCCCTGGTCGGTAGCGCCGAGGTCAGCTTTACCGTGATCTCCATGAGCCTGTCGTTGATCGCGGTGTTTCTTCCGATCCTGTTGATGCCGGGCATCGTCGGCCTGCTGTTCCATGAGTTCGCGGTGACGCTGTCGATCGCCATCCTGCTTTCCCTGGTGATCTCGCTGACCGTGACGCCGACGATGGCGGCCTTCGTGCTCCGCGCGCGCGGTACGGCAAGGCCGCCGGGTCGCGTCGCGGCCTGGTCGGAGCGCCAGTTCGAGCGGTTCAAGCAAGGCTACGACCGTTCGCTGGCGACGGCGCTGGACCATCGCCTGCTTGTCGCGCTGGTTCTGATCGGGCTGATCGTCCTCAACGTGTTCCTGATTCGCTTCGTGCCGTCGACCTTCTTTCCCGAACAGGACAACGGCATCCTCCAGGGCCAGATCATCGCGGACCAGAGCATCTCCTTCCAGGCCATGGAGAAGAAGCTCGCCCAGCTGCAGGCGATCGTGCAGAAGGATCCGGCGGTGGCTTCCGTGGCCGGCTTTACCGGTGGCCGCGCACTGAATACCGCCAACGTCTTCATCGAACTCAAGCCCCTGGCGGAACGCAAGATTTCCGCCGCCCAGGTGGTGGATCGATTGCGCCCGAAGCTCAATGCCGTGTCCGGCGCGCGCCTGCTGCTGCAGGCCGCGCAGGACCTGCGCATCGGTGGCCGCCAGTCGGCCGCGGAATACCAGTACACGCTGACCAGCGACGACCCCGATACCCTGTTTACCTGGGTGCCCAAGCTGGTGGCGGCGCTCAGCAAGGAGCGGTTGTCGGACGTCAACTCGGATCTGCAGCAGCACGGCTTGCAGATCTACGTGAATTTCGATCGCGCGACGGCCGCTCGCTATGGTTTCGCGCCCAACCAGATCGACACTGGCCTGTACGACGCCTTCGGCCAGCGTACGGTGTCCACCGTATACAACGAGCTCAACCAGTATTACGTGGTGATGGAAGTCGCCCCTGCCTACTGGCAGTACCCGCAGATGCTCGAACGCATACGCTTCAGTACCGCGGCGGGTAACGCGAGCGGCACGCAGCAGACGCAGATGTCGAGCTCGCTGGTGAAGGGCGTCACGGCCACGACCGTCACGAGCACGTCGTCGGGCACGGGCGCGTCGACCAATGCGAAGAACGCCGATGCCGAGGCCAATCTGCTCACCAACGCCATTTCCAACGCGAAGGGCGGCGGTTCCAGCGGCAGCGCGGACAGCACGGCGGCGGAGACACTGGTGCCGTTCCCCGCTATCGCCAGCTATGTCAGCAACCACACGGCCACCCAGGTCAGCCATCAGGACGGGCTGGTCGCCGCAACGGTTTCCTTCAACCTGCCGCCCGGCGGGTCGCTCAGCCAGGCCTCGACCATCATCGGCCAGGTCTCCCAACAGATCGGTCTGCCGGCTTCGGTGCATGGCAGCTTTGCCGGCGCGGCGCAGGTGTACGGTCAGTCCATGTCGACGATGCCGCTGCTCATCATCGCGGCGTTGGTGGCGGTGTACATCGTGCTCGGTGTCCTCTACGAGAACACGGTGCACCCGTTGACCATCCTGTCGACACTGCCCTCGGCCGGTATCGGTGCGACGCTGGCCCTGCTTATCTTCGGCACGCCATTCTCGGTCATCGCCATGATCGGCATCATCCTGCTGATCGGCATCGTGAAGAAGAACGCGATCATGATGATCGACGTGGCCATTCACTTGCAGCGCGACAAGGGCCTTGGCGCGCGCGAGGCGATCCACAACGCGGCCGTGATCCGCCTGCGCCCGATCATGATGACCACCGCGGCTGCCGTTCTTGGCGCGGTGCCGCTGGCGATCGGTATCGGGCAGGGCGCTTCGTTGCGCCAGCCGCTGGGCATTACCGTCATGGGCGGACTGATCCTCAGCCAGATCGTCACGCTTTACACCACTCCGGTGATCTATCTCTACCTGGACGGTTTCCGCGCCAGGCTGGCACGGTGGAATGCCCGCCTGCCATGGAACCACGTCGACGCGAGCACAGCCCTATGAAGACTTCCCGAACCCTCCTCGTCGCGTCGATCGCGTGGTTACTGCACGGGTGCATGGTCGGCCCCGACTACAAGAAGCCCGATGTCGCCATGCCCGTCGCCTTCAAGGAGACGCCGGGTTGGAGTCCGGCCCAGCCCGACGACGCCGCGCCGAAGGGTGACTGGTGGGCGGTGTTCCACGACCCGTTGCTCGACCAGCTCGAACCGATGGTGTCGGTGTCGAACCAGACCGTGCGCCAGAGCTACGCGAACTATCAGGAGGCGCTGGCGGAGGTACAGATCGCACGTAGCGGGCTGTTCCCGACCATCGGTGTGACCGGATCCGCCACGAAGCAGCGCAGCGCCAGCAACGGCACGGGTAACAGCATTTCGGTGAATCCGGGCATCCGCACGGCGGGTTCGCTGGAAGGCAACGTGAGCTGGGCGCCCGACTTCTGGGGTAAGACGCGTCGTGCCGTCGAAGAAAGCAAGGCGACGGCCGACGCCGGAGCCGCGACCCTCGCCAACGCCACGCTGACCGAGCAGGTGGCGCTGGCCACGGCGGTGATCGACCTTCGCGTCACCGACGCCAATATCGATCTGCTGACGCATACCGTCGATGCCTACAAGGAGTTCCTGCGCGTCGTGGCCAACCAGGGCAACGCCGGTATCACGCCGCCGTCGGACGTCATTGCAGCGCGCACGCAACTGGAGAACGCGCAGTCAAGTCTGATCGCGCTAGGTGTCTCACGGGCGCGATACGCGCACGCGATTGCCGTGCTGGTTGGCAAGACCCCCGAGGAACTCGACATTCCCCATAGCACCGCACTGCCGACCTTACCCTCGGTTCCGGTCGGGATGCCGTCGACGCTGCTCCAGCGTCGGCCGGACATCGCCGTCGCCGAACGGGACATGGCTGCGCAGAATGCCGCGATCGGCGTCGCGGTGGCCGCCTACTATCCGGATATCACGCTTTCCGGTGCGGATGGATTCTCGCAATCGCCCCTGGCCGGCCTGTTACACGTGGCCAATCACGTCTGGTCGTTGGGTGCCGACGTGAGCGAGACGATCTTCGACGCCGGTGCGCGGCATGGCCAGGTCGCGGCCGCACGCGCGTCCTATGAAGCGTCCGTGGCGAACTATCGTGGCACGGTACTCACGGCGCTGCAGAACGTCGAGGACGATCTTGCCGGCATCCGCATCCTGGCCCAGCAGGCCGAGGTGCTCGACGCCGCGGTGAGCGATGCTACGCGAGGTTCGGAGATTGCCTTCAACGAATACAAGGCGGGTACGGTCGACTACACCACCGCCGTCACGGCGCAGACCACGCTGTACAGCACCCAGCAGAACGCGCTCGATGTACGCGAGCAGCGCCTGCTCGATGCCGTGTCCCTGATCGGCGACACCGGCGGCCCGGTGCCGTCGCCCTGAGGATCGATGCCGCACGCGCTGCTTGCTTCGTCGTCCGCGCGGCGGGCCGCCGACGAGCGTAGGATCACGCTCCGGGGCTAGGCAGTTCTACTGGGGAGCAGGCATGACTACACCGACCGCGCTGGCACGACAGGAAGGGTTCCTGGTCATCACCGCCGCGACCTGCGCGGTTTTCCTGGGCATGCATGACTCACTCCTGGCCGGCCTCGAGTCGCGGGCGTGGCTCATCCTGATGTTTGTCTGGCTGTTCGTCGTCATCCTCGGCTCCGCCCTCGCGGTGCTCAGGCATGCGGAGCGACTTGCCCATCATCTGGGCGAACCGCTCGGCACGCTGGTGCTCACCATCGCGGTGACGTCCATCGAGATCATGAGCATCTCGGCCGTCATGCTGCACGGAGCGAACAACCCCACGCTGGCACGCGATACCTTGTTCTCGGTGACCATGATCGTGCTCAACGGCATGGTCGGCCTGTCGCTGCTGTGGGGCGGATGGAAACACCGCGAGCAGGCTTACAACCTTCAGGGTGCGAATGCCTACCTTGGCCTGATCATTCCCCTGGGCGTACTCGGCCTGGTGTTGCCCCGGTTCACGAACGTGGCGGAGGGGTCGCCGCTGCCGTTCGCTCACCAGATGTTCCTGGTGGTCGCGATACTCACGTTGTACGCGACCTTCCTCGGCCTGCAGACGAAACGCATGAAGGGGTACTTCACCACGGATGCATCCACGGCTCGCGACAGCGACGCGGAGGTGCGGTCGCGCCACGGGCCCCTCGTATCCGCGGCGCTGCTCATCGCCTACATGATTCCCGTGGTCTTCCTGGTCGACCAGCTCGCTATCCCCGTCGATTACGTCGTGGAGACGCTGAATGCCCCGGCCGCCATGGGCGGGCTCACCATGGCGATCCTCGTCGCCTTGCCCGAGGGCATGGGGGCGATTCGCGCGGCAAGCCGTAACGACCTGCAGCGCGCCGTGAACATCTTCCTCGGCTCGGTGCTGTCCACGATCGGCCTGACCATTCCGGCCATCCTGGTGATTGGCCAGATGACCCACCACCCGGTCATCCTCGGACTGGAACACACCGACCTGATCCTGTTCGTCCTGACGCTTGTGCTCTCCCTGCTCACGTTTTCGAGCGCCAGGACGCACCTGCTCCAGGGCGCGGTGCACCTGACGATCTTCGTGTGCTTCGTCTACTTCCTGTTCTCCCCCTGAGTCGCGGTCATGGCGGGTAGCGACGTATCCACGCGTGCCGGATCCACGGCCTTGCGCGCGAGCGCGTCGAATTCCCCGACGGTGCACTCGCCGATCACGCGACAACCTTGCACACGAACGGCTTTCGCCGTGACATCGTCGAAGTGAGTGGCGCGAAGCGCATCCATGGACGGCATCAGGCTGCGGACGCGGACGATGTCCCCCGTTTTGCGGTGGACCAGGCTGAAGACCAGCGCGCCCCCGGGCGGATAATCGTCGGGCACCTGCTCGTCATGCCAGTCCAGGCCGAGGACGCCGGCAACGTTCGCAAGGTTGGTGTCATGCCCGACCAGGACGACGACACCGTGGCCGGAGGTCGATAGCGGGGCGACGCCAGGCCGGGTTCCATGCGCGGCATCCAGGCTGGCGACGATGTGTGCGACGAGGTTGGAACCGGCATTCGCAGCGGCGGGCATGGATTTCTTCGTTGCGGCGAACTGCGCGTTGTGCAGGGTGATCAGGCGGCCGAGCACAGTGGCATCCGCGCGTCCGAAGGCGACAGCGGTCATCGGCAGGCCTTCGACATAGCCAAGCATAAGGTTCTCGCTGAGCGTGCCAGCGAGCTTCATGGCTTTGGCTACATGGTCGGGAGCATCCAGAAGCAGCTTCTTGTGCCGGGTTGCCGCGACGTTGGCACAAGCGGCCGGCGTGCAGCCGAGAAGGAC
>NZ_JBFUIT010000059.1:0-16580 GCF_056401735.1 Luteibacter sp. P4_D7_3 | reverse complement strand
GGGCATCAAGTTCGATTTCTGACGAACGGGTGAAGCCATGACCGATTTGCGCTCCACGGATCGTTTCTCCGACCGCGTCGAGGACTATGTCCGCTACCGGCCGGATTACCCGCAAGCGCTGATCGGCTGGTTACACGGTTTGGGGGTGACCCCAGGCTGGACCGTTGCCGACATCGGTGCCGGGACAGGCATTTCCAGCAAGCTGTTCCTCGACAGCGGTCACCGCGTGACCGCTGTCGAACCCAACGCCGCCATGCGCGCGGCAGCGGTGCAGTGGCTGGGCGGCGAAGGCCGTTTTCACGCCGTGGACGGCACAGCCGAAGCCACCGGCCTCGACGATGGCAGCGTGGACCTTGTCACGGTCGCCCAGGCGTTTCACTGGTTCGACCTGGACAAGGTGAAACGCGAATTCGCCCGCGTGCTCAGCCCGCGTGGCCTCGCCGTGGTGTTCTGGAACACACGTCGCCTGAAGGGCACGCCATTCCTCGAAGGCTACGAGCGACTGCTCCACGAATACGGCATCGACTACGTCAGCGTCGCCGAGCGCTACGCGGACGACGAGGCGATGGCACGCTGGTACGGTCATGGCTATCGCGGCATGGCATCGTTCCCGCACGAACAGAAGCTCGACTACGATGGCCTGCTSGGCCGGACCATGTCGTCCTCCTATATGCCCAAGGCCGGCCACCCCAATCACGAACCGCTGCTGTTCGCACTGCGCTCGCTGTTCAACGCGACACAGGACGAAGGCACGGTTGCTTACGATTACGACACCCGCGTGTTCGCGGGCCACCCCACGCCCTGACGATCACGCCATGTACGAGTTGCTCCGCCCCCTCCTGTTCGCCCTTGACGCCGAGACCGCGCATGGCCTTACGCTGTACGCGTCCGACGTGGCCCAGCGGAGCGGCTTGTCCCGGTTTATCGCGACGCCACCGGCGCCCTTGCCGGTGCGCGTGCTCGGTATCGATTTCCCGAATCCGGTCGGCCTCGCCGCAGGGCTCGACAAGAATGGCGAACACCTCGACGGCCTCGCCGCGCTCGGGTTCGGCTTCGTCGAAATCGGTACGGTGACGCCGCGGCCGCAGCCGGGCAACGACAAACCGCGCATGTTCCGCCTGCCAAACCACGAGGCGGTCATCAATCGCCTCGGCTTCAACAACGGTGGCATCGATGCCCTCGTACGGAACGTGGAAAAGGCTACATTTCGCGGCGTGCTCGGCATCAACATCGGCAAGAACAAGGACACGCCCAACGAGCGTGCCATCGACGACTACCTGTTCTGCCTCGAACGCGCGTATCCGTTGGCCACGTACATCACGGTGAACATCTCCTCGCCGAACACGCAGGGCCTGCGTGACCTGCAGGAAGAAGAGACCCTGCGCCGATTCATCGGCACACTGCGCGATGCACAGGAACGCCTGGCCAGCCAGCATGGCAAGCGCAAGCCGATGCTGCTGAAAATCGCGCCCGACCTCACGGAGACCGAGCTCGACGCCATCGCCGACGTACTGCTCGCCTCCGGCATCGACGGCGTGATCTGCACCAACACGACGATCGACCGCGACACGGTGGCAGGTGATCCGAACGCACACGAAACCGGAGGGCTTTCGGGCCGGCCCTTGTTCGAGAAGTCGACAACCGTGCTACGCGGCATGGCGACGCGGCTCGGCGGCAAACTGCCGATCGTCGGTGTCGGCGGCATTCTCGATGGCGACACGGCGGCGGAAAAGATCGAGGCCGGCGCCTCGCTGGTGCAGGTCTATTCGGGGCTGGTCTACCGCGGTCCGAAGCTGATTGCCGAGGCCGTCACCGAAATTCGTCGCCGCGGAGTGATCGCATGATCAACAACGCGCCGATCGACATGGGCGGCTTCACGCTGACCAGCGATGCGCCCCTCGGCGGCCGCAACACCTTGCGCGTGAATGCGCGGGCGAAGCTGTTGGCCGAAGTACGCGACCCGACGAAGCTTCCGGAAATCCTCGCCTATCCCGCCATACGGGGCGGCAAGGTCCTGGTGCTTGGCGAAGGCAGCAACATGCTCATCGGAGGCGACTTCGACGGCACCGTGCTGGCCATGGCGACGAGCGGCGTCGAGACCTTTCAGCGCGACGATCGCGTGCTGATCCGTGTCGCCGCCGGCGAGCGCTGGGACGACTTCGTGCGCTGGTCGCTTGGCCAGGGCTACGCCGGGCTCGAGAACCTGATCCTCATCCCGGGTACGGTAGGCGCTTCGCCCATCCAGAACATAGGCGCATACGGTGTCGAGGTGGCTGAATTCATCGACACCGTGGAGGCCTGGGATACGCACAAGGGCGAATTCGTGGTGCTGGACAAGGCGGCATGCGCCTTCTCTTACCGCGATTCCACGTTCAAGCAGCAGGCCGGTCGCTGGATCGTCGTGGCCGTGACCTTCGCCTTGCCGCGCGAGCGTCCCCTGTCGCTCGACTATGTCGGCATCCGCGACGAAGTAGCGAAGATGGGCGTGGAACGCGCTACGCCTTACCATGTTGCCGAGGCCGTCGTACGCCTTCGCTCGCGTAAGCTGCCCGACCCGGCCGTGATCGGTAACGCCGGTAGTTTCTTCAAGAATCCCATCATCGGCACGAACAAAGCCGATGCGCTTGCGCTCGCCCATCCGGGACTGCCCGTGTGGCCGCATGACGGCGGCACCGCCAAGATCTCCGCCGGCTGGCTCATCGAGGCAGCGGGTTTCAAGGGCGAACGCGAGGGCGATGCCGGTATTTCGAATCGCCATGCGCTGGTCCTGGTCAACCACGGCAAGGCCACCGGCCCGGAGCTGTGGGCCTTCGCGCAGAAAGTGATTGCTGGTGTCGAGGCGAAGTTCGGCGTGACCCTCGAGCCCGAACCGCTGGTGGTCTGAACGCCTGCTCGGGCGGTCGGGCGGCGATGTCACGGTCGTGTCAAACCGCGGTCATATGCTCACCCGGCGGCGTACCATGAGGCGTCGCGATCCGCGATGAGGACGACACCCTGGATACGATGACGCCCCCCAACGAGTCGACTGCCCTGCCCAAAGCGCCCGCCGCGAAGCCGCCCCACGCGCCGCCGCCGGAGCTGCCTGCCATCGATCTCAACGACAGCAGCCTCTACATCCACCGCGAGTTGTCGCAGTTGCAGTTCAACATCCGGGTGCTCGACCAGGCACTGGACGAATCCAAGCCGCTGATCGAACGACTCAAGTTCCTGCTGATTTTCTCGTCCAACATGGACGAGTTCTTCGAGATCCGCGTTGCCGGCCTGAAGCAGCAGATCGCCTTCGACCATGAAATGATCGGCGCCGATGGCATTCCGCCGCGCCGTGCGCTTGCCGAAATCGCCGAGATCGCCCACCGGCAGATCGAACGGCAATACGCCATCCTCAACGAAAAGATCCTTCCCGCCCTGGCCGACGAAGGCATCCGGATCGTCCGACGCAACCAGTGGTCGCACAAGCAGAAGCTGTGGATCCGCCGCTATTTCCGTCACGAAGTGGCGCCGTTGATCACCCCGATCGGCCTCGACCCGACGCACCCGTTCCCGCGCCTGGTCAACAAGAGCCTGAACTTCATCGTGAAACTCGAAGGCACCGATGCCTTCGGTCGTGATTCCGGCCTTGCGATCGTCCCGGCGCCGCGTATCCTGCCGCGCCTCATCCGCATGCCGGACGACATCTGCGAAGGCGGCGATAACTATGTCCTTCTCTCATCGATCATCCATGCACATGCGGACGACCTGTTCCCCGGCATGCGCGTGCTCGGTTCATACCAGTTCCGGCTGACCCGGAACGCCGACCTGACCATCGATCCCGAAGACGTCGAGGACCTGGCGCGCACCCTGCGCGGCGAGCTGTTCTCGCGCCGGTATGGCGACGCTGTTCGACTGGAAGTCGCGGACAACTGCCCCAAGCCGCTCGTCGACTACCTGATGAAGCAGTACGCGCTGGAACCGGCGGCACTCTATGAAGTGAACGGCCCGGTGAACCTGGCGCGCCTGTTCGAGATGACCCTGCAGCCGCAGTACGCGCGCCTGCAGTTCCCGACCTTCGTGCCTGCCCTGCCCAAGGTGCTGGCCGAAGCCGAGGACATGTTCACGGTCATCGGCAAGCAGGACGTCCTGCTCTACCACCCGTTCGAATCGTTCTCGCCCGTGGTCGACTTCCTGCGCCAGGCGGCGAAGGATCCCCAGGTCCTGACGATCAAGCAGACCCTCTATCGCAGCGGCGCGAACTCGGAAATCGTCGATGCCTTGGTCGAAGCCGCGCGTTCCGGCAAGGAAGTCACCGCCGTGGTCGAGCTGCGTGCGCGCTTCGACGAGGAGTCCAACCTCAGCCTCGCGTCACGCCTTCAGCAAGCCGGCGCCGTGATCACCTACGGCGTGGTCGGCGTGAAGACGCATGCAAAGCTGATGCTCGTGCAGCGTCGTGAGAACGGCAAGCTGGTCAGCTACGCCCATCTGGGTACGGGCAACTATCACTCCGGTAACGCGCGCCTCTACACCGACTACAGCCTGCTCACTTCCGACGAAGCACTGTGTGACGACGTACACCGTCTGTTTCGATTACTGACCGGCATGGGCAAGGCGCTGAAGATGAAGCGCATGCTGTATGCACCGTTCACCCTGAAAAAGGGCCTGCTCGACCTCATCGCCCGGGAAGCGGCGAATGCGGCCGCGGGAAAGAAGGCCGAGATCGTCTGCAAGATCAACGCGATCACCGACGCCAAGGTGATCCGTGCCCTGTACCGGGCCAGCCAGGCCGGGGTGAAGGTAGAGCTGATCGTACGGGGCATGTGCTGCCTGCGCTCGGGCATTCCGGGCGTGTCGCAGAACATCCGCGTTCGCTCCGTGGTCGGTCGATTCCTGGAGCACAGCCGCGTCTACTGGTTCCACAACGACGGCGAGCCGGACCTCTTCCTGGCCAGCGCCGACCTGATGGAGCGCAATCTCGAGCGCCGCGTGGAAACCTGCTTCCCCATCGAAGGCAAGAAGCTGAAGCAGCGCGTCCGGCGGGAGCTGGACGCCTACCTCACCGACAACCACTCGGCCTGGCTCCAACAGCCCGACGGCACCTACGTCCTGACGCAGCCAGGCGCCGGCCAGCCGGTCCGGGACGCCCAGATGCAGTTGCTCGAGCGATTCGGCGGTGTGGTGGCGCCCACGCCGGCCTGACCCGCCGGCGTCTTCACCTTACCCAAACGGCCCAGGCGACACACTTCGCGCACCCGCGGCGTGGCGAACGTGCGGCGGGAAAGGGGGAGACGGGGTTTCCATCGAAACGCATCCGGATCCATGCCGCGCGTCCGCAACGATGTGCTGCACGTTTTCTTGGGACTCGGCATGGGTTTTTCGGCCAGGAGACAGCGCGCGCTCGTACATCGCCTTCTCAAGGCGAGCCTGTTCTTTTGCCTGCTGCTGGCCGGTACGGCCTCCGCCGACACCCTCGCCGGCAACTGGCGTGAGGCCCGGCCGGACGATGTTCCCGCCGAGGTACTCCGCGAAGCGGAGAATCGCCCACTGGCCGCCTTCGATCCGTCGCGCATGCAGGTCTTCCCGAACTCGCCCTCCGGCACCTGGGTCATCCTGCGCACGCTGCCTCCCTGGACCAGCGGCAACCGCGTGCTGAGTATCCGCACGCCCGGCCTGGGCACGGTCACGCTGTACGACGAACACGGCCGGGTCGCCGGCACCTCGCTCGAGGACTTCGGCCCGGCTTTGCATGGCCACGGGCGGCTGATCTTCGAGATACCCGCTTCGACTCCCGCATCGCGTCCCCTGCTGCTCCGGTTCGAACCGACGACGATGCCACCGGGCGCAGTGACCATGACCGTCGAGCCCTGGCGCGACTACCTGCGTGAGGACGGTGGCTGGGTGGTCTTCGCCACGGCCTGCTTCGCCGTCATGATGACCATGGCGCTGATGGCACTGTGTTTCGCGCTCATCCTTCGCGACATGACCTTCGGCTGGTACGTGGCCTACCTGCTCTGCTATGCGCTGATCCAGGGCCTGAAGTCCGGGTATGTGTTCCATCCCCTGGAGATCCAGTCGCTGGCCGGGCTCGCCGATACCCTGGGCGCAGCGGCAACGGCCCTCTCGGTCTCCTTCGCCGCGCTGTTCATGCTGCGCTTCGCCAAGGTCGACGACTACGTGCCCTTGATGCGCATTCCCGTGCTCGCCTTTGCCATCGGCATGCCGGTATTGACGGTGCTACGTGCCACGGGCATCGGCGTCTTGGTCGACACCTCCCAACTCCTGCTGCAGCCGCTACTGTTGCTGGGCGCGCTGGTGTTGCTGGTCACCGGCGCCACCGCCGCGCTGCGCGGATCACGCCATGCCTGGTTCTTCCTGATCGGCTGGACCCCACTCCTGATCCTCACCGCGCTATGCGGCGCCCAACAACAGGGCATGCTCGCCGGCGCGCCCTGGTTGCCGGACGCGGCCATCGCGGTCGGTGCGTTCGAAGCCGTGGTTCTCTCCATCGGCTTGTCCGACCGGGCGCTCACCATTCGGCACGATCGCGACCGGGCGCGCCAGCTCGCCGATAGTGACCCTCTCACCGGCGTGCTCAACCGTCGCGCGTGGACCGATGCGGCCTTGCAGGTGCTCGAGCAGGGCATGTCGCGTCCCATCGCCCTGCTCTTCCTCGACCTCGACCACTTCAAGTCGCTCAATGACTGCTATGGACACGCGACAGGCGACCGCGCGCTTGTCGCGGTGGCCGCCGCACTGCGCGACGAGCTACGGCCCACCGACCTCCTCGGGCGCTTCGGTGGCGAGGAATTCGTCGCCTTGCTTCAGGGCGTGGAAAAGGAGAATGCAGTTCAGATCGCCACGCGCCTGTGCCGGCGCGTGCATCGTCTGGACGTCCATACGGGACAGGCACAGGCCGACGACCTGCTGACAGTATCGATCGGCGTGGCGATGCGCTCGCCGGCGGACACGGTGCAGTCGCTGACCGAACGGGCGGACACGGCGATGTACGCGGCCAAGTTGAGCGGACGTAACCAGGTGGTCTGCTCGGGGCCTTCGGGGCCCGCCCTGGTCCGCCGTAACGAGGTCAAGTTGCGATAGGCGCCAGTTCCGCGGCGGCGGCGACGATATCGTCGTCGCCGGGCAGGACCAGGAAGGCGGCACCCGCGAGCGGCGTAAAGGTATCCGCTCCAACCACGCGTCGCAGCGGCAGGTGCCCCAGACCACCCTCGACGATGGCGGTGATCACGCCTTCCCCGACACCGGCGCTCTTACGACCCTCGTCGACAACGAGGACGCGCTTCGCACCTGCCGCCTGCGCAGCGATAAAACCATCGTTGAGCGGCACCAGCCAGCGCAGGTCGACAACGCGCACCTTCCAGCCATGCGCCGCCTCGATGCGCTTCGCTGCACGCAGGCTCATCGGCACACCATTGCCGAAGGTGAAAATGACAAGGTCGTCGGCGCCTTCGTTGTAAACGCGTCCCTCGCCCAACGGCATCGCTTCGCCCTCGGCGGGGTAGGCAAACTGCCACTGACCATCGCCAGGCTCGTACAGATCCTTGGTCATGTAGAGCGCGATCGGCTCGAAGAACGCAGTGACGCGCCCATCCACCTTGGCCAGTGCCGACAGCGTGCGCAGCATGGTCGCCGCGTCGTCGCCACGGCTCGGGCAACCGACGACAAGACCGGGAATGTCGCGCAGCGCGGCGATGGAGTTGTCGTTGTGGAAGTGACCACCGAAGCCGCGCTGGTAGCCGAGCGAGGCTACGCGCATAAGCATCGGGTTGCGGTACTGGTCGTTGGAGAAGAACTGCAGCGATGCCGCTTCGCCACGAATCTGGTCGCAGGCGTTGTGGAAGTAAGCGAGATACTGGATCTCGGGCAACGGCAGCATGCCCATGTTCGCGTAACCCTGGGCAAGGCCGAGGATCATGGTTTCATCGAGCAGTGTGTTGAAGACGCGCGCGTTGCGGAACGCCTTGTGCAGGCCCTTCGTCACCGTATACACGCCACCCTTCTGTGCGACGTCTTCACCGAAGAGCAGGCTCTCCGGGTACTTCGCCATGAGGTCGTGCAGTGCCTGACCGATCTGGATGGCAAGGTGCCGCGGCGGCTGCTTCTCGGGCAGCTTGTCGACGCCACCGAAAACACGCTCGCGCTCGGTGGCAGGGGCCGGACGCTCGGCTTCCGCGCGAACGGCAGCGGGGGTATACGGCGCCAGCGGTTGCATCACCTCGGCGAGCGTGGTGATACGCGGCCGGCGGTCCGCCTCCTCGGCGGCTTCGAAGCAACGCTTACGCGTGTCGTTATAAAGATTGAGCAGGCTGTCGCGATCGTACAGGCCGGAGGCCAGCGCAATGGCCGCGCTACGCAGCAGCGGATCGGTAGATTCCAGCGCGACCAGCTCCTCGATCGAACGCCATTCGATCTCGAAGTCAGTACCGGCGTGACCCATCACGCGCGTCGTGCCCAGATGCAGGAAGGTGGGGCGGCGCGYGCGACGGCAATGTTCGACGGCTTTCTGCACGTCGGCATAGCCGCCGGCGAGGTCGAGGCCGTCCGCATAGAAATAATCGAGGTCCGGGCGGTGGCGGAAGTTGTTCGCCACCCAGCCGCCCGGCGTCTTCACCGAGATGCCGATGCCGTTGTCTTCGCAGACAAAAAGCACGGGCGCGGGTAGCTTCTGGTACGCCGTCCATGCGGCTGCGTTAAAGGCAGTCTGCGCCGTGGCATGGTTGGACGAGGCGTCGCCGAATGAACAGATGGCGATCGAATCGGCAGGAATCGGAAGGGTGTGCGCGATGCGACGCGCCTGCTCGATGGCGACGGCCGTGCCCAGCGCCTTGGGCAGATGCGAGGCAATCGTCGAGGTCTGCGGCAGCACCCATAACGGCTTACTACCCCACACTTTGTGACGCCCACCAGAAGCCGGATCATCCTTGCTTGCAGCGAACGAGAGTGCGGAATCCATCACCGGATCCATGCCCGGTAGCTTGCGGAAGCGCTCGGCCATGAAACCGCCGCTGCGGTAGTGCAGGAAGGCGGGATCGGTATGGCGCGTCAGTCGCGCCACCATCGCGTTGCCCTCGTGGCCCGACGAACCGATCGTGTAGAAGACCTTGTTCTGCACGCGAAGCACGCGCGCCATGAGATCCAGGTGTCGGCTGATCAGCTGCGATTCGAACAGTTCGCGGAATCCGCGCGCGTCGAGGGCGCTGCCCGGCAGCACGGGTTCGTCATCCCCCGGCGCCCGGCCCACATCGCCCTGCCAGAACTGCACGAACTCGACGAAGTTCTGGTCGACGATCTCGGCGCGGTTGAAGCCCTTGTGGCGGGCGGGGATGGGATGCGGGACGGACATGGTGGGACTCGAAAGAAAGTAAGAGGCGTTCCTGGTTCAGCGCGTCGGCGACGGCGTCATACGACGCACCTCAGAACGCGTTGATACCAGTCAGCTCGCGGCCCACCACCAGCTGATGCACGGTTTCCGTGCCTTCGTAGGTGATGACCGATTCCAGGTTCAGCGCATGGCGGATGGCCGAATGCTCGGTGGTGATGCCCGCGCCGCCGAGGATGTCGCGGCAGTCGCGTGCGATGTCCAGCGCCATGCGCACGTTGTTCCACTTGGCCAGGGAGACCTGGGTCGGCTGGAGCTTACCCGCATCCTTCAGGCGACCGAGCTGAAGCGACAGCAGCTGTGCCGTGGTGATGCGACGGGCCATGTCGGCCAGACGAATCTGCACGGCCTGGTTGGCCGCCAGCGGACGACCGAACAGAATGCGCTGTTCGGCATAGTCGAGCACTTCCTTCAGACAGGCCTGCGCGGCGCCGATCGGACCCCAGGTGATGCCGTAGCGTGCCTGGTTGAGGCAGCCGAGCGGGCCCTTCAGGCCCTTCACGTTCGGCAGGCGTGCGCTATCGGGAACGCGCACGTCGTCGAAGAACAGCGCGGACGTGACCGAGGCGCGCAGGCTCATCTTTTTGTGCACTTCCTGCGCAGCGAAACCCTTGGTGTCGGTCGGCACGACAAAGCCCTGGATGCCGTCGTCGGTCTGTGCCCAAACGATGGCGATGTGCGCCAGGTTGCCGTTGGTGATCCACATCTTGGCGCCGTTGATCACCCAATCGCCGCCGTCCTTGCGCGCCACCGTTTTCATGTTGGCCGGATCGGAGCCGCCGTGCGGTTCGGTCAGGCCGAAGCAGCCGATCACTTCGCCGGCCGCCATGCGCGGCAGGTACTCGCGCTTCTGTTCTTCCGAGCCGTAGGCGAAGATCGGATACATGCACAGCGAGCTCTGCACGGAGGCGAAGCTGCGCAGGCCGGAATCGCCGCGCTCGAGCTCCTGGCAGATCAGGCCATAGCTGACGGCATTCATGCCGGCGCAGCCATATTCTTCGGGTAGCGTGGCGCCCAGCAGGCCGAGTGAGGCGATCTCGGGCACCAGTTCAGCCGGGAAGCGCGCCTGGTCGAAGGCGTCGCCGATCATCGGCAGCACCTTTTCGTCCACGAAACGGCCGACGGCATCCTGGACCATGCGCTCCTCATCGGTGAGCAGGGAGCGGACGTCGTAGAGATCGAGGGGGTCGAGACGCTGGGCCATGCGGGTACTCGTAAGTCGGCTACGGGAAAGCCTTCGATTGTAGCCCTGCCCCCGGTCGCGGTCATGGCGTCCCGCAACATGCCGGCCCGCCCTAGGCCCACAGATTCTGAGGCCAAGCCCTACAGCGCCTCCCGGGCCGGACAGGCGAGCATGCCTGACACTTCCCCCACCAAAGGACGCGCTCATGCACCCGCTCCCCCGTTCCGCGGCCCTCCTGGCCAGCCTCATCATCGTAGGCACGGCGTCTGCGGCCGCTCCAGGCGTCCAGGGCCCGCTGGTTCTGCGCAATGCCGATTCCCAATACGTAGGCGTGTCGGCGGATGCCGCCCTGCAAACGCACGCTGTACGGCGCCCCGGTGGCGACGAGCTCGCCTATCTCTGGCCAGCGGACCAGTTGGAAGCCCTGCTCGAAGAAGACCTCGCCATCGTCACCATGCCGGCCAACGGACAGAAGGGCCATGTCGTCAACCAACGCGGCGAGTGCTTGTCCCTTGCGCCGTTCGCATCGTCGCCGTCATGGCTGCCGTGCTCGGGCGGCTTCCCACGCCAGGTCTGGCTGCACCGTGGCGGCGTGCTCTCTATGGATCAGAGTGTCCTCGACTTCATCCCGTACTTCAGTCGTCGTGGTGTTCTTGCCGAGAATAGGGGGGAGCCGAACTTCAAGGTCGTGACCGCGCTGCTGCGTCCGGTTGCCGAGGCAGGCGTACCCTAGGCATGCCGGGCCGCAACATTCAGTGTTCCGGCGCCGCCACGGCGCGGAACCCATAGGCCGGCAGCCGTTCCTGCGCCGCCGGCGACATGGCGTAGAGCGCGAACCGGAACGAGGCCGCGCGCCGTGCGGGATCGCCCTCGCGCAGGACCACGCTCATGCCGTAATCGACTGGCAGAGACAGGTTGGCGGGCACCTCGACCTTACTGAGGTCCGGATCGGGCGTGGCATCGTGTGAGCTGCAATAGCCGAAGAACACATCCACGACGTGGTGCTGCAGGAAATACTTTGCCGCGCCGACATTGCCGGGAATGGTTGGTGCGACCGGGCCTCCTACCAGCTTCTTCGCCTTCGCCTCCAGATTGGCACGTGCTCCGGCGCGCACGGTCTCCGCACGGGCGAAGAACTGCCACGCGTAGTCCCCACCGGGGTCGGCCCCCGGGGTGGACGTGCCGATGCGCACACCGGGGGCGAGCAGGCGGTCGAGCAGGTTCGCGCTGGTCATACCCGCATCCGGCAGCGTCTGCACGCAAAGCGCGTTACGCGCGAAGACCACAGGCGAGGTGGCCTTGCCTTCGGCGGCGAGCTTTTCCGGGTGCGCCATGTTGGCGGAAATGTAGACATCGGCCGCCTCGCCCTTCTCGATGCGCTCGCGCAGGAGACCGGCAGGACCATTGACGATACGAACCGCTTCGCCGGTCGCCGCCGTGTACTGTTTCGCGATGTCCGCCAGCGCACCGGTAAGGCTGCCAGCGGCGTAGACGGTGAGCGGTGAGGTCGTCGGCGCGGCGACCGGAGACGGTGGCGCCGCGAGCGCCGGGAAGGCTGCGGCCAGACAGGTGACGACGACCCAGGCCATCGTCTTCATAGCAGGTCCACCTGCACCGACGCTCGCACGGTGCGCGGCGCGCCCAACGTCGCCGTGGCACTGCCGGCAGCGTTGTATCCGTTCTGTCCCGCAGGCGTAACGTTGGCCCAGTAACGCCTGTCGGTCGCGTTGTCGAGCGCGAGCCGGAACGTCACGGGGTACGTGTGGATGCGCGTCTGGAAGCGTCCGCCGATGTCGGCCACGGTGTATCCCTTTACGTAATAGCTATTGAGGTAGTCCCCGGCACGGCGGCCGGCGTGATTCACGTTGAGCGTCAGTGTCAGGCCCGGAACCCAAGGCATTCTGTACTCGATAAGCGAGTTGTAGACGACGCGCGCCAGACCAAGGATCTGCTTGTCACTGGTGGTCGTCGAACCCGTGCGATAGAGGCGTGGATCAAGCAGCGAGACACCCGTGAAAACCGTTACGTCGCGCCCGATATCGCCGTTCGCCGTCAGTTCGATACCACGATTCACCTGTCGACCCTGCTGGGCGAAAACATTGTCGGCACCCACGTAGGCGTAAGGGCGTTCGATCCGATACAGCGCCGCGCCCAGGTCGATCGGTCCGACACGTGCCTTGTAGCCCGCCTCCCACTCCTTGCTGCGATAGGGCGAAAGGCTTTGATTGATATTGGCCGTACCGGCGGGCGCGATATCGCCTTGCTGCAGGCTATCCGCATACGTGATGTACGCCATCTGCGTCGGCACTGGCTTGAACATCACGCTGACGGTGGGGCTGATGCCGTGGGCATCGTACGAACTCGTGGTCGCCCCCTGGCGGTTGTAATTGCGCACGTACAGCCAGCTGTCGCTGGCGGCAACCAGGGCCGACCAGTGCTCGTTGAAGCCAACGGTGTCGCCGATCGAGACCGATTGCTGCTTCGTGTTCATCGACTTGTAGCGCTGCGAAAAGTCCGGCAATCCGGGCTTCGCGAAAGACACCGGGCTGTCGAGGATGGCACGACCGACCGTCACCGGGCCCGTCGTGAGCGGCGTGTAGCGGCTCCAGTAGAAACCGTTGTTCGCGATGAGAAGGTCATGGGTAAGCGGCCCGGTATCCACGCGACCATTCAGCGCCAGCATGTTGCTGACGATCATGTCGTAGCTGTACGTGGTCGTCGCCGCAGTGGTCGTGTAATCGCCCGCGTTGTCCGTAAGCGTATTGGTAGGAACCGTTGAACGCCGGTCGTTGCTCTCTTTCAATACGCCGGCGCGAAACGTCCAGCGATCGTTGAAGGCGGTGCGCAGACGCGAACTGACGATCCGGGTGATGTTGTCGTCACCGCCCCAGGTCTGGCCATAACCGGCGCGCTTCGGGTCTGGTGCGGAAGGCAGGACAACGCCTTTCCCTAGCGCAAACGTGCCAGGGAAGCCGGTCGAGGTGTAGTGGTAGTAGCTCGCATCGTTCTCGAGCACCGTGTGCTCACCGAGACGGGCGTCGAAACCGACGCTCCCCAGGCGACGGGCGAGCCGACTGCCCTCCACGTAGCCCGGTCCGTTCTGATCGAGCACGTTCACCCGGTAACCGAAGCGGTCGTCCACTCCGAAACGGCCGCCTAGGTCGGCATGCCCCAGCGCCGATCCGCGCGAGTTGTAACGCACGTCGAACTCTCGCAGGGGCGCGTCGGTGGGGCGCTTGAAGATGTAGTTGAAGGTGCCTGCCGGACTGGCGGGACCGTACAGCGCGCCGGCAAGACCGTTCAGCACCTCGATCTGCTCAAACTGTTCGATCGGGTAATCCGTCGTGGCGGCGATGTTCAGGCCATCGATACGGGTGTTCTGGACGACGCCAGCCTGAAGCCCGCGGCTCTGAGGCCGCACGTTCTCGCCCTGCACCGTCGGCAGGAAGCGAAAGGCCTCGCGCACGCTCTGCAACTGCTGATTGCGGGCCAGGTCGTTATTCACCGCCTGCACCGAATAGGGCGTATCCAGCGGAGCGCGGTCGCCCAGCGGGCCCATACCGACCTTTTCGGTCTTGTAGGAGGCCTGGCCGGCCTCGACCGTGTATCCCTCGAGGTCCGTTTTCGGCGTCGCGTCCTGGGCGAACCCCGGCGAGGCCAGGCAGAGGAACAAAAGCGACAGTAGGCGGCGCGGCCGGAAACGCATGTCTGACCCCTGGAAAGCGATATATACGCTACTTTATATCGCAGTCTCGAACCATTCTTTACCGTTCGTGACCTCCTGACACCCCAGAAGATGCAAACGTTTGCATAATGGGGCTGTCCCCGCCTGCTGGATTCCTCATGCTTAAAGGCGTCCTTCTCGGCTTCGCTTGCTACGCCGCTTACGCGTGGAGCGACGCCTTCGTAAAGTCCCTCGAGGGCTCGCTACCGCCTTATGAGGCGGTGTTCTTCGGTGCTGTCATGGCCATGACGGCCTTTCCCTTCCTGAAGAAGCCGGAAGACCGCTGGAGCGAGATTGTCATATCGAAGATGCCGGGCCTTTGGCTATTGCGCGCGATGGCGGGCGCCATCGGCAATGTCACCGCCGTGATGGCCTTTACCGCCCTGCCGATGGCCGAGGCTTTCTCGCTGATCTTCCTGCTGCCGATCTTCGTCACCATCCTCTCGGTGATTTTCCTGCGCGAGCAAGTGGGCTGGCGACGCTGGTCCGCCGTCATTGTCGGGTTCATCGGCGTGCTGGTCGTCCTTCGTCCGGGCTTTCGCCATCTCACGACAGGGCACGTGGCGGCGATCATCTGCGGCATTACCGGCGCTTTGTCGATCATCGCCCTGCGTATGGCCGGGGCGCATGAGAAGAGGATCACCCTCTACGGTGCCGGCGTGGTCGGTCCGATGATCGCTGGCTTCGTGATGATGCTGCCGCACTTCGTGTGGCCAGACGGCCACCAGTGGTTCCTGCTGCTCGGCTACGGCTTGCTCGCTGCTGCCGGCGCCGTCCTGCTCATGCTGGCCACACAGAACGCTCCCGCCGCGCGCGTCGCACCCACCCAGTACAGCCAGATGCTCTGGGCCATCCTGTTTGGCTACCTCATCTTCCACGACCACCTGGATTGGCCCATGCTGATCGGCATCGTGCTGATTCTTGGTGCTGGCCTGTTCACCTTCGTGCGCGAGAAGGAGAAGACCGATTGGTGGCGGTGGACGAATATCGTTTGAAGGGTGCCGCCTAAGTATTCGAAACCCCGTGCGGCACGTGTCCGGTAGCCACGTGCCGCCGCGCCGACTCCACGTTAGCCGGGGAATCGTCGAAGAAGATATCGGCGCCAAAGGCGTCCAGGAACGGGCCCTTGTCGCGGCCACCCAGGAAGAGCGCCTCGTCGATGCGTACGCCCCAACGGCGAAGCGTAAGAATGACGCGCTTATGCGCAGGCGCCGAGCGGGCGGTCACCAGGGCTGTGCGGATGGGCGAGGTTTCTGCCGGGAATGCCGCCTGCAAACGGTGCAGCGCCGAAAGGAACCCGCGGAACGGGCCACCTGAGAGAGGCTCCGCCCAGAGTTCGGATTCGCTGCGATGGAATGCATCGAGCCCCTGTTCTTTCGACACCCGCTCACCTTCGTCGCCGAAGATCACCGCGTCGCCGTCGAAGGCGATGCGCAGCTGTTCACTGGAACGCTGCGGTGCCGTGGACGGCAGGATGGTCGCCGCGGCGACGCCGGCGCGGAGGGCGCGACCCACGTCTTCTGCGTTGGCGGAAAGAAACAGGTCGGCGCGGAACGGCGCGATGTAGTCGGAGGTCGGCGCACCGCTGGTAAAAGCGGCACGCGAAATGTTCAGTTTGTAATGCTGGATGGCATTGAAGATCCGCAGACCGGTATCGCCGGAGTTCCGCGACAGCAGGATCACCTCCACCGGCGGCACGTCACCGGACAAGGCGTTCAGACCGAGCAGCTTCTGCACCAGCGGGAAGGCCACCCCGGGAGTCAGGAGCTCATTCTCGCGTTCAATCTGGTACGAGCGATAAGCGTCGAGGCCATCGCGTTCGAACAGTTCGTGGCCGTCTTCCATGTTGAACAGCGCTCGCGACGAAATGGCCACGACCAGGCGGTTGTCGTGCACAGAGGCATCGGCGTGGGCGGTCTGGGTATCGTTGTCGGGGGCGTTCATCGGGGCGGTGTCCGTGCTGCGTGTCTGGACACCATCCTAATGCACCGGGCCGCTCCTTGTAGGAGCCGATTCATCGGCGATCCCGCGGCAGCGGGCCAGGATACGGCTAGCACCCAATCGCCGAAGAATCGGCTCCTACAAACCCAGGGTATCCGGCTATAGGGCGAACTGCTCGTCGAGGATACGCTGCTGCAGGTTGTGTTCGGGGTCGAAGAGCAGACGAACGGCGTTGCGGCGGGATTGCTTTACCTCGACCTTGCGAACGTCCCGCACCTCGTGGAAGTCCGCCGTGGCGCTGATCGGACGCTTGTTCGGATCCTTGGTTTCGAAACCCACCCGAGTGGCGTGCGGGAGAATGGCGC
>NZ_JBFUIT010000058.1:0-17090 GCF_056401735.1 Luteibacter sp. P4_D7_3 | reverse complement strand
GCCGTGAGGAGTGGGCGCAGATGTCGGCGGCATGGCAGGAAGAGCTTGAGGATCGGATCATTCAGCTGATGAATCTGAAAGAAAAACTGACCGAATGCATCGGCTGCGGCTGCCTTTCGCTGACGGCGTGTGCCCTGGCCAATCCGGGCGACACGCTGGCGGCTGATGGCGGTGGTCCGAGGCGTTGGACGCCCGCCTGACGCCTGTTGCGGCGGTAGAGGGGCAAAACGTAGAATGGGCAGTCATTTGCGGGGTTTTTCACCCCATCGCGCCACACTCGTGGTGGTTTCAGGAGAGGTCATGCAGGTTTCGGTTGAGAATGTCGGCAAGCTCGGGCGCAAGCTCACGGTGAAGTTCCCGGCTGAGCGCCTCGAGTCGCAGGTCAGCCAGCGCATCGCGGAAATGGGTCGCACGGTGCGTCTGAAGGGCTTCCGTCCCGGCAAGGTTCCCACCAACGTGATCAAGCAGCGCTTCGGCGCGCAGGTCCGTGGCGAGGCGCTGTCCGAGCTGATCGGTTCCACGCTGCGCCAGGCCGTCGAGCAGGAAAAGCTCCAGCCGATCGCCAATCCGGCGGTGGATACCACGGGTAACGCCGAGAACGGCGAGATCGCCTACACCGCCGTCTTCGAGATCATGCCGGAGTTCCCGGTCATCGACGTCGCCGCGCTGGAAATCGCGCGCCCGAAGGCTGAGGTCAAGGACACCGACATCGACAAGATGATCGAGACCCTTCGTACGCAGCGCCGCAGCTTCGACGAGGTGGCTCGCGCGTCCAAGGACGGCGATTTCGTCATGTTTGAGTACTCCGCCGAAGCCGGTGACTACCGCTTCCCGACCGAAGGCCTGGAGCGTGCCGGTAGCGTGCTCGGCTCGGGCACCCTGTTCAAGGCGCTCGACGAGGCCCTCACCGGCCGTTCCGCCGGCGAAGACCTGGTTCAGGACGTGGCTTTCCCGGAAGACTTCCGTAACGCGGACCTCGCCGGCAAGACCGCCAAGGTCACCTTCAAGATCGTCAAGGTGCAGGCGGCGAACCTCCCGGTCGTGGATGCCGAGTTCGTGCAGCTGTTCGGCGTGCCCGACGGCGACATCGACAGCTTCCGCAAGGAAGTGCGGGCCAACCTCGAGCGCGAGCTCAAGGCAACGGTCATGGCCCGCCTGAAGTCCGAAGTCGCCGAGAAGCTGGCCAACGCTTTCCCGGACCTCGACGTGCCCGACCTGATGGCGGATGCCGAAGCCCGCAGCCTCGCCGCCAGCAACCTGCCGCGCGGCCAGGAGCCGAGCGCGCAGATGGTTGCCGAAGCCACGCCGTTCGCCCGCAAGCGCGTGCTCGCCGCACTGCTGATGGGTGAAATCGCACGCAAGAATGAGATCCGGATCGATCGTAAGCGCATGGCGGAAATGCTTACCGCGATCGCTTCGACCTATGAAGAGCCGCAGCAGGTCATTGAACTGTATAACAGCGATCCCCAACTGATGTCGGGACTGCAGAATCGCGTTATGGAAGATCAGGTGGCTGAGTGGGTGGCGGATCACGCCACATCCACCGACCAGGAACTGACCTTCGACGAGGTAATGCGCCCGATCGGTGCCTAATCGCATCGGTCACTTGCAACAGCCGGGCCCCACACGAAGGAGAGACCGCATGTCCATGGCTCCGATCCAGAACCTCAACCTGGTGCCCATCGTCGTCGAACAGACCTCACGCGGTGAGCGTTCGTACGACATTTACTCGCGTCTCCTCAAGGAGCGCATCATCTTCGCCGTGGGGCCGGTCGACGATTACATGGCCAATGTGATCGTCGCCCAGCTGCTGTTCCTTGAGTCGGAAAACCCGGACAAGGACATCAATCTGTACATCAACAGCCCGGGCGGTTCCGTCACGGCCGGCATGGCGATCTACGACACGATGCAGTTCGTGAAGCCGGACGTCAGCACCATGTGCATCGGCCAGGCCGCCTCGATGGGCGCCCTGCTGCTGGCCGCAGGTGCGGCGGGCAAGCGTTACTCGCTGCCGCATTCGCGCATCATGATCCACCAGCCCTGGGCTGGCGGCATCTCGGGTCAGGCCACGGACATTGAGATTCATGCCCGTGAGATTCTGACCATGCGCGAGCGTCTCAACGCCATCCTTGCCCACCACAGTGGCAAGACGGTCGACGAGATCGCCCGTGACACCGAGCGCGACCGCTTCATGAGCGGGGCAGAGGCCCAGGCCTATGGCCTGATCGACTCGATCCCCGAAAAGCGCACGGTTGACACCGTCCGTTCAGCTTGATTTGAACGTTTTCGCTTGTGAAAACCGGCACTTCGCTCCTGATTCCAGGGGCGAAGTGCTGTGCTATTCTCAAAGCGTACCTGGATTCTCAGTAGGGCCCAAAGCATGAGCGACGAGCGGCAGAGCCGTTCCAACGACGGCGGCAAGATTCTTTACTGCTCCTTCTGCGGCAAGAGCCAGCATGAAGTGCGCAAGCTGATCGCCGGCCCCAGCGTGTTCATCTGCGACGAATGCGTTGAGCTGTGCAACGACATCATTCGCGAGGAACTGGAAGAGAAGGCGGCCTCCGGCCGGACCCAACTTCCGAAGCCCCGCGAAATCATGGAAGCTCTCGACCAGTACGTGGTCGGCCAGACGCGCGCCAAAAAGGCGTTGTCCGTCGCGGTCTACAACCACTACAAGCGCATTGAATCGCGCCAGAAGAACGACGAAGTCGAGCTCGGCAAATCCAATATCCTCCTGATCGGTCCGACCGGTTCGGGCAAGACGCTGCTGGCCGAAACGCTGGCGCGCCTGCTCAATGTGCCGTTCACGATCGCCGATGCCACGACGCTCACCGAGGCAGGCTATGTCGGTGAGGATGTCGAGAACATCATTCAGAAGCTTCTGCAGAAGTGCGACTACGACGTCGAGAAGGCGCAGAACGGTATCGTCTACATCGACGARATCGACAAGATCKCSCGKAAGAGCGAGAACCCGTCGATCACSCGCGAYGTCTCCGGCGARGGYGTGCAGCAGGCCCTGCTGAAGCTCATCGAGGGCACGCTGGCCTCGGTGCCGCCGCAGGGTGGCCGCAAGCATCCCCAGCAGGAATTCCTGCAGGTGGACACGCGCAACATCCTGTTTATCTGCGGTGGTGCGTTCTCGGGGCTGGAGAAAGTCATCCAGCAGCGTTCCGAGACCACGGGTATCGGCTTCGGTGCCGAAATCCGTTCGAAAGAACGTACGGAGAACGTCGGCAAGCAGCTTTCGGACGTCGAGCCGGCGGATCTTGTCCGTTTCGGCCTGATTCCCGAGTTCGTCGGCCGTCTGCCGGTGGTCGCCACGCTCGACGAGCTTGACGAGGCTGCCCTGGTGCAGATTCTCACCGAGCCCAAGAACGCGGTTACCAAGCAGTTCAAGAAGCTGTTCGACATGGAAGGCGCCGAGCTGGAATTCCGCCCGGAAGCCTTGTTCGCCATCGCCCGTCGCGCGCTCAAGCGCAAGACCGGCGCACGTGGACTGCGTACCATTCTCGAACAGGTGCTGCTCGACACGATGTTCGAACTGCCTTCGCTGGAGCATGTCAGCAAGGTCGTGGTCGACGACGCCGTGATCGATGGCCAGGCCGAGCCGTATCTCATCTACCGCGGGAACCTGCAGCAGCAGCGGATCGCGGGCGAGGGCGGCGACGCAGCCTGATCATTGCGTAAGCAAGCTACCGCGGCCCCGGCGTCCAGCGACGCCGGGGCCGTTTTTCTTTGGCGCGCCCGCTCTTGATCGTTCCTTCGCGAACCACCACTTGACGTGTATGGCGGCTCCGGCGCAGTGTCGGGTCGCACCCCAAATACTCTGAGGGAAACCCCAAGCACATGGCGAAGAATCGCAGCCAAACCACGAGCGGATCCGAGCTGGACCTGTTGCCGGTCCTGCCCCTGCGTGACGTCGTCGTCTACCCGCACATGGTCATTCCGCTGTTCGTGGGTCGCGACAAGTCCATGCGCGCGCTGGAGCGGGCGATGGAAGGCGAACGGCAGATCCTGCTTGTCGCTCAGAAAAGCCCCGACATTGACGATCCGTCGATCAGCGACCTCCATTCGGTCGGTACGCTCGCCGGGGTCCTGCAGCTGCTGAAGCTGCCCGATGGCACCGTGAAGGTGCTGGTCGAGGGACAGTCGCGTGTGCAGATCGATGCCTTCGAAGACGAAGCCGGCATGATGAGCGGCAAGGCGCGCGTCATCGAGCCGATCTACAGCAGCAACGAACGCGAACTCGACGTCGTGTCGCGCTCGCTCGTCTCGCTGTTCGAACAGCTGGTCAAGCAGAGCCGCAAGCTTCCGCCGGAAATCCTCGCGACCCTCTCGGGTATCGACGATCCCTCACGTCTTGCCGACTCGATCGCCGCGCACCTGTCCGTGCGCATGGGCGACAAGCAGCGCGTGCTCGAAGCAGCCGACGTGGGTCAGCGTCTCGAGTTGCTCATCGGCCTCGTCGACGGCGAGATGGATCTGCAGCAGGTCGAGAAGCGCATTCGCGGCCGCGTCAAATCGCAGATGGAAAAGAGCCAGCGCGAGTACTACCTCAACGAGCAGATGAAGGCCATCCAGAAGGAACTGGGTGAGGGCGAAGAGGGCGCGAACGAGATCGAAGAGCTGCAGAAGAAGATCGACGCTGCCGGTATGCCCAAGGCTGTCCTGGCGAAGGCGCGTAACGAGTTCAACAAGCTCAAGCAGATGTCGCCGATGTCTGCCGAGGCGACCGTGGTCCGCAACTACCTGGACTGGGTGGTGGGCGTGCCGTGGAAGAAGCGCAGCAAGGTCCGCAAGGATCTCGCCCTTGCGCAGGAAACCCTCGACGCCGATCACTTCGGCCTGGAGAAGGTCAAGGAACGCATCCTCGAGTATCTCGCTGTGCAGCAGCGCGTGAATACGATGAAGGGTCCGATCCTCTGCCTCGTCGGTCCGCCCGGCGTGGGCAAGACTTCGCTCGGCCAGTCGATCGCCAAGGCGACCAACCGCAAGTTCGTCCGCATGAGCCTCGGTGGTGTGCGCGATGAAGCCGAGATCCGCGGTCATCGTCGTACGTACATCGGTTCGATGCCGGGGCGCATCGTGCAGAACCTCAACAAGGTCGGCACGAAGAATCCGCTTTTCGTCCTGGATGAGATCGACAAGATGTCGATGGACTTCCGCGGCGATCCGTCGTCGGCCCTGCTTGAAGTGCTCGATCCGGAGCAGAACAACGCGTTCAACGATCACTACCTGGAAGTCGATCTCGACCTCTCCGAGGTGATGTGGATCGCGACGGCGAACTCGCTCAATATTCCGGGTCCGCTGCTCGACCGCATGGAAGTGATCCGTATCCCGGGTTACACCGAAGACGAGAAGCTCAACATCGCGCTGAAGTACCTCGTGCCCAAGCAGCTGAAGGCCAACGGCCTGAAGGCCGAGGAGCTGACAGTCGGCGAAGATGCGCTGCGCGACATTGTGCGTTACTACACGCGCGAATCGGGCGTGCGTAACCTCGAGCGCGAGATCTCCAAGATCTGCCGTAAGGTCGTCAAGGAAATCGCGCTGGGCACGGTACCGGCCAAGGCCAAGGCCAAAGTGAAGAAGACCGCGGCCAAGGCAGTGAAGGGCAAGGTGCTGGCGCCGGATCAGGTTCGTGTCGATGGCGAAAACCTCGACCACTTCCTCGGCGTGCGTCGCTTCGACTTCGGTCGTGCGGAACTGCAGAACGAGGTGGGCCTGGTCACCGGTCTTGCCTGGACCCAGGTCGGCGGCGATCTGCTCAGCATCGAGGCCTCCGTGGTTCCGGGCAAGGGTCGCCTGATCCAGACGGGCCAACTCGGCGATGTCATGAAGGAATCGATCCAGGCGGCACTAAGCGTGGTTCGCGCGAGGGCGGAAGCGCTGGGTATCGATCCCGACTTCCATCAGTCGCTCGACATCCACATCCACGTGCCCGAAGGTGCTACCCCGAAGGACGGTCCGAGTGCTGGTATCGCCATGTGCACGGCGCTCGTGTCGGCTCTAACGAAGGTGCCGGTGCGCTCCGAGGTCGCCATGACCGGCGAGATCACGCTGCGTGGTCGCGTCCTGCCGATCGGCGGTCTGAAGGAGAAGTTGCTGGCGGCTCATCGCGGTGGCATCACCACGGTGATCATCCCTGAGGAGAACCGCAAGGACCTCATCGACCTGCCGGAAAACATCACCACCTCGCTGGCGATTCATCCGGTGAAGTGGATCGACGAGGTGCTCAATCTCGCGCTCGAGCGTCCCCCGGCTCCAAAGAAGGCCGGTGATGGCGGTGAGGCCGTCGAGGTGCCCATCGAGGAGGCCAAGGCGGGTAAGGGTAAGGGCAAGGGCTCGCCTTCGCTCACGCACTGATCCCGGCTGATCGTTTCGTATCGGGAACAAGGGCGCACGAAAGTGCGCCCTTTTCGTTTTCGCTGTCCTGTCATTGTTGGTTCGCGATAATCGTTTTTCTCTCCCCGCGCAAGCCTCCGTGAAGGATGCATACGCGCTGAAAGCGTTGGTATTGCTCGTATTGCGATGGGGGGAGGGCACTGGTATAAAGGCGGCTCCGCAATCGTCCGCGCCGCAAGGGCGCCACGTATCGCGGGTCGTCGAACGATGCCGAAAGCTTGCGTTCGAAGATCTACCGTCTTCTCGTACAGGATCGCCTTCTGGCGATTCGAATTACCTTTGAAAGGGAGTTACGTAATGAATAAAACCGACCTGATCGCCGCCATTGCTGAAAAGGCTGAACTGTCGAAGGCTGACGCCGGCAAGGCGCTCGAAGGCCTGATCGAAGCCGTAAAGGACACCCTCAAGAAGGGTGAAGACGTCGCCCTCGTCGGCTTCGGCACTTTCAAGCTGCGCAGCCGCGCTGCCCGCACGGGCCGCAACCCGCGCACGAACGAAGAGATCAAGATCCCGGCGTCCAAGGTTCCGGCCTTCACGGCTGGCAAGGCGCTCAAGGATCACGTAAACTAAGTAGTCTTACCGGGGTGCTTAGCTCAGCGGTAGAGCGTCGCCTTTACACGGCGCTGGTCGGGGGTTCGATCCCCTCAGCACCCACCAACGGTAAGTGGAGTGGTAGTTCAGTCGGTTAGAATGCTGGCCTGTCACGCCGGAGGTCGCGGGTTCGAGTCCCGTCCACTCCGCCAATCTGCAAAGGCGCCCGTGTGGCGCCTTTGTTTTATCTACCGTCGGTAAGGATTTGCCGACGCCACCTGTGCGAGTCGCATCATGCTGCAAGCCCTGCGTAACAAGATCCACGGTTGGCCCGCGGCCATCGTCCTAGGCGTTTCGGTGTTCGCCGTTGCCTTCTTCGGCATCGAGTCGTACTTCGTATCGCGGGTCGATACGTACGTGGCGAAAGTGGGCGACCACGAGATCTCGCAGCAAGACTGGCAAAACAGGATGAACGAGCTGCGTCAGCAGATCGCGCAGAATCCGAATGCCCCGTTCACCGTTGCCGATCTCGAGAAACCCGAGCTCAAGCAGCAGGTGCTCGACGGCATGATCGCGAAGGTGCTGTTGGAAAAGGCCAATACCGATCTCGGCCTCCAGGTTTCCGACGCCAGCGTGCGCGAAACCATCGGTGCCGATCCCGGCTTTGCCGTGAACGGGCAGTTCAGCGCCGACGCCTACAAGGCCATTCTTTCCATGCAGGGCATGAGCCCCGCCATGTACGAGTCCAAGGTCCGCGCGGACCTCGGCAACCAGATCATTCCGCAGGCGATCTACACGACGACCCTGGTCAGCGACGCCGATGTCGATGGGTTCTTCCGCCTCCAGCTCCAGCAGCGCGACCTGCGCTTCGTGGAGCTGCCGCGCCCGTCCCTGACGGACGCCACGGTGGCCGATGCGGACATCGACGCGTTCTACAAGTCGCATGTAGCCGACTACACCACGCCCGAGCAGGTCTCGGTGCAGTATCTCGAAGTGAAGCAGGCCGACCTCAAGCTCGGTGAGCCGACCGACGCCCAGCTTCACGAGTTCTACGACAAGTTCAAGCAGCGTTATGCGCAGCCGGAGCAACGTCAGGTCTCGCATATCCTCATCGACGTGCCCAAGAACGCCACGCCCGACCAGCAGAAGGCTGCGCTCGAGAAGGCGAAGAAGATCGCCGCCGAAGCCACTCCGGAGAACTTCGCCAAGCTCGCCGCCGAGAACTCGGAAGATCTCGGTTCCAAGCGCAGCGGCGGCGATCTCGGCTGGCTGGAAAAGGGTGTCGCTAACGCTGCCTTCGATACCGCGCTCTTCGGCATGAAGAAGGGTGAGATCACGAAGGAGCCGGTGCTTTCGCCGGAAGAGGGCTACCACATCATCTGGTTGCGCGATGCCCGCGAGGGCGACGCCAAGCCGTTCGCCGATGTGCGCGCGCAGCTTGCCGCGGACTGGGCGAAGGGCGAGGGCGAGCGCCTCTACAACGAGCGCGCCGGCCAGCTGGCCGACCTTGCCGAGCGCAACCCGGGTTCGCTCGACGCTGCCGCGAAGGAACTCGGTGTCGAGATTCGCACCACTCCGATGTTCGGTCGCCAGGGCGGCGAAGGCCTGACCGCCGATCCGAAGTTCGTCGCCGCCGCTTTTGCGGATGACGTACTCAACCAGGGCAACAACTCCTCGCTGGTGCAGGTCGACAAGGGCGACGCCATCGTCATGCACCTGTCCAAGCATGCCGTCGCCACGCCGAAGAACCTGGCCGACGTGCGTGACCTGATTCGTCAGCGCATCCTCGACGAGCGTGTCGACGCGGCGGCGAAGAAGAAGGCTGACGAGCTCGTCGCGCAGCTGGCCAAGGGTGGCGATATCGCTGCGCTCGCCCAGGCGCCGGTGCACACGGTTCCCGGTCTCGAACGCAGCAAGCTCGCCGCGACGAAGGACGTACCGCAGCCCATCCTGCAGCGCGCCTTCACGCTGCCGCATCCGGTCGACGGCAAGCCCAGCTGGTCGGTCGTGCAGACCGGTGGCGGCACCTATGCCGTTGTCGCTGTCGACAAGGTCACGGACGGCGATCTTTCCAAGATCGCCAAGACCGACCGCGATGGCCTGCGTGGCCAGATGACCGACGCGATGGCCAAGGCCGCGACGATCGAATACGTCGAGGCCCTCAAGGCCCGCGGCGATATCAAGATCGCCCAGGACCGCATGTAAGCCTGGGAAGCGTCCAGCGCTTCGTCGAAGGGCCCCTCGCTGAGGGGCCTTTTTTTTTGCTTGCCGTCCGTGCGGAAGCGCATGGTGCGCCGGCGCGATTACAATGGGCGCCTTACTGCGTCAAAGGGACAACCCGTGATCATTACCCCGAAGGTTCGTGGCTTCATCTGCACCACCGCCCATCCGGTCGGCTGCGAGAAGAATGTGGAAGAGCAGATCGCCATTACCAAGGCCAGCGGCGCATTCGCCGATGGCCCTAAGCGCGTTCTGGTGATTGGCGCGTCCACCGGCTACGGCCTTGCGTCACGCATCACGGCCGCTTTCGGCCAGGGTGCGGCGACCCTGGGTGTGTTCTTCGAAAAGCCGTCGAGCGAGACCAAGACGGGTACGGCTGGCTGGTATAACTCCGCAGCCTTCGACAAGCTCGCGACGCAGGCCGGGCTGTACAGCCGTTCCATCAATGGCGATGCGTTCTCCGATGAGACCCGCGCAAAGGCCGTCGAGATCATCAAGGCCGACATGGGCGGCAAGATCGACCTCGTCATCTATTCGCTCGCCTCGCCCGTGCGCAAGCTGCCGAAGACGGGCGAAGTCGTGCGTTCCGCGCTGAAGACCATCGGTGAGACGTTCACCGCCTCCTCGGTCGATACGAATAAGGATGYCGTGATCCAGGCGTCGGTCGACCCGGCGACGGACCAGGAAATCCAGGACACGGTGACCGTCATGGGCGGCGAAGACTGGGCATTGTGGATCGAGGCCCTGACCGAAGCCGGCGTGCTCGCCGATAACGCCACGACGGTTGCCTACAGCTACGTCGGCACGTCGATCACCTGGCCCATCTACTGGGACGGCACGCTGGGCAAGGCGAAGCAGCATCTGGATCGCACCGCGAAAGAACTCGGTGCGAAGTACAAGGGTCTGCGCGCCTATGTCGGCGTCATGAAATCCGTCGTCACCCAGGCCAGTTCGGCCATTCCCGTGATTCCGCTCTACGTTTCCATGGTCTTCAAGATCATGAAGGAGAAGGGCATCCACGAAGGCACGATCGAGCAGATCAACCGCCTGTTCCACGAGCGTCTCTACCGTGCGGACGGCAAGGTGCCGGAGACCGATGCCGAAGGCCGCCTGCGTCTCGACGACTGGGAGCTGCGTGACGACGTGCAGAACGAGTGCAAGGCTTTGTGGCCGACCGTCACCACGGAAAACCTGTGGACCGACACCGACTATGCCGGTTACAAACACGACTTCATCAAGCTGTTCGGTTTCGACCGCAAGGATGTCGACTACGCAGCCGACRTGAATCCGGACGTGCGCTGGAACGTCGTCGAGATGTAAGCGACAACCTGCCGGGCAGGGGCGGGGTGTCGCTAGTTCATCAACCCGACGATGTTGAAGCCGGCGTCGACGTAGGTGACCTCGCCGGTTATGCCCGACGCCAGATCCGAACACAGGAAGGCGGCAACGTTGCCGACTTCCTCCTGCGTCACGCCACGCCGCAAAGGCGCGACGTTGTCGACCTGCTCGAGGATGCGACGGAAGTTGCCGACGCCGGATGCCGCAAGGGTCTTGATCGGTCCCGCGGAAATCGCATTCACGCGCGTACCTTCCGGCCCGAGGTTATAGGCGAGGTAACGGACGTTCGCTTCGAGGCTGGCTTTCGCCAGGCCCATGACGTTGTAGTTCGGCAATGCGCGCTCGGCACCGAGATAACTCAGCGTGAGGATCGCTCCGCCGCGGCCACTCATCAAGGGGCGCGCCGCCTTCGCCAGGGCGGCAAGACTGTAACTGGAAATGTCGTGGGCCACGGCGAAGTTTTCGCGCGTGAGGTTGTCGAGGAACTCGCCCTGTAGCGCTTCGCGCGGCGCGAATCCTACCGAGTGTACGAGGACGTCAAGGCCGTCCCAGTGCTGCCCGAGTTCGGTGAACACGCGGTCGATGTGCGCATCGATGCCGACATCGCATTCGAGCACGAGGTTGGAGCCGAATTCCGCAGCGGCTTCGTCGACGCGATCTTTCAGGCGCTCGTTCTGATAGGTGAAAGCCAGTTCCGCGCCTTCACGATGCATCGCTTCGGCAATACCCCAGGCGATGCTGCGCCGGCTGGCGATGCCAACGATGAGAGCCCGCTTGCGATGCAGGAAGCCCATGGGTTCAGCGTGACGCGGTAAGACGCAATACCTGACCCGGTTTCACGGCCTGCGTCTGCAGGTCGTTCCACTTCATCAGTTGCTCGACGCTCACCTGGTGACGGCGTGCGATCGTCCAGAGCGACTCGCCGTTGTTGACCTTGTAGACGATCGCGACGGCCTTGCTGGACTTCGAAGCCTTCTCTGCCTTGGCCAGTTCCGCCTTGGAAAGCTTCTTACCCTTGGCGTTCTTGCCGCTCTTCGCTACAGGCGCATCGGCAACGGCATCGTTATCGATGGACGAGGAGGGCGGTTCAACGACGGCGGCAACCGGCCCGAGGTTGTATTGGTCGGCGGCTGTCTTTGGCAGCAGCAGTGACGACGACACCGTGCCCTGCGTGGTGCGATAGGCCGGGTTGAAGTCACGCAGGTCGTTCATCGACAGGCCCGACTGTTTGGCGGCCTGCGCGAGCGATTGTGGGTTCGACACCTGCACGACCTGCAGCGCGTCTTCGCCATCCTGGCGCGGCAGTTGCACATTGAAGCGGCCCGGATCGCGCACGATGCAGGCGATGGCCATGAGCTTCACCAGATGCTCCCTGGTGCCAGCCTTCATGGGCACATCAGGCAGGCCTTCTTCCGCTGTCGGACCACCGTGTTTGTCGATGGTTTTCTTCAGGCCGAACTCGCCCGCGTTGTAAGCCACGTCAACCAGGCGCCAGTCGCCAAGATCGTCGTAGTAGCGGCGCATCATGGACATCACCGACTCGGTGGACTTGGTGATGTCGAGGCGCTCGTCGTAATTCTTCTGCACGCGCAGGCCAAGCGTTTGGGCCGTCTGCGGCATGATCTGCCACATGCCAGCCGGACGGTTCTTCGCTCCCGGCACATGACGGTACTGACTCTCCACCCAGGGCAGCAGTGCGAATTCACCCGCCACGCTGTGCTGCATCGCCGCCTTGTGTGCGTAGACGATCAGCGGCAGCACCTCGTTGACCTGCTGCTCGAAGCGGTTCGGCATCTTTGTATACGTACGCGCCCAGGCGACCACTTCGGGGCCGGCTTCGCAGCCGGGCATGGCGAAGCTGTCACGCATGCCCGACCAGAAGTCCGCCGGCGCGGCGGGGCGCATCAACTTCGGCGACATCGACACGTTCTCCACCGGCATCGCGGTGGGTGCCGGGGCGACGGACACAGGCACGGGCCGCTGAGGTGCCGCGGCGCACGCGGTGAGCACGAGGGGAATCAGTGCGGGAAGGATGCGTCGGGTAAGAGCCATCATGCGGTGAATGTGTCCTTGGCCCGACGTAGCGCGGCGAAGCGCTCCGTCCGCGTGGCGGAATCCTTGCCCTGGGCCTCGGCCCAGCGACGAATAGCATCGCTGTCCACGCGCAGGAAGGGGTTGGTGGCGAACTCATCCGCGAGGCTGCTGGGCACGGATGGCCGGCCTTCCTCGCGCAGGCGCGCCACCTCGTCACGACGGAGGCGCAGGGGGCCGTTGTCCGGATCCACGCTGAGCGCGAATCGGATATTGGCCGCGGTGTATTCATGCGCACAGCAGACCAGGGTCTCCGGCGGCAGGTCGGCAAAGCGTTCCAGCGAGGCCAGCATCTGCTCGGGCGTGCCTTCGAACAGGCGGCCGCAGCCGACACTGAAAAGCGTGTCGCCGCAGAACAGGAAGCCTTCGCCGAAGTAGGCGATGTGCGAGCTGGTGTGGCCCGGGACGGCGATGACCCGGAAGGTCGCGTGGGGCGACTCGAGGGTGATGACGTCGCCGTCTTCCACGAAATGGTTCTTCGGCTGGATACGCGGATCCGCCGTGGCATACACCTCCACGTCGTGGTCGCGGACGAGGTCCGAGACGCCACCGATGTGGTCGTTATGGTGGTGGGTGAGCAGGATCGCCTTCAGCCGCCAGCCGCGCTCGTCGAGCGCAGCCTGGACAGGGGCGGCTTCACCAGGATCCACGACGAAAGCGTTGCCTTCGTCATCGGCGACCAGCCAGATGTAGTTGTCGCTCAGAGCCGCGACGGGAACCCAATGCATCGGGCCGAACTCCGTGAGCCAGTTGGGCGGGGCGGCCGGACTATATCAGCCGGGTATATCCCACTCGTTAGAACCTCGTTAACCCGTGCGGGCCCCATTCAAGATCACTACACTGGTCACACATGCCCACCCTGGCCCCCGACATCTATGCGACGCCGCAGATCGGCAAGCTGCTGGCCGACGAGGCCCGCGTGCTTTCGCCACTGCTGACCCGTTGTACCGGGGAGCACGGGCTGCACCTTACGGCCTCCCTGCTGGCGGATCCGCCCGCCTTGCCCCTGCTGGGCCACTGGGCGACCGTGCGGGTGGCCGGGCCGGTGCTGGGCGGGGATGTTCGCGCGAGCGGCCTGGAGGCCCTGCCGTTCACCGACGACGCCTTTGGGGTGGTCCTGCTTCGGCACGCCCTGGAAACCACGGCGCGCCAGGACAATCTCCTCGACGAAGCGATCCGCGTGCTTGCCCCCGGCGGCATGCTCGCCATCACGGGTATTCACCCGGTCGGCCTGTGGTCGCCCTGGGTGGCCCGGCAGGCCCGTGGCACCCGTCCGCGCCTGACCTGGCCGTGGTGGTGGAGCCAGCGGCTGGTCCGCGACGATTTCGAGCTCTCCATGCCGCGCCGACTGGGCAGTGCCTGGCCTCGCGCCGGCGGTTCGCCCGTGGGCGAATCCATGGTCGGAGGCGGATACATGCTTATAGCGCGCAAAAAGCGTCCGGCAGCGGTACCCTTGCGCGCCCGCACAGTGGCGGTCGAGGCACCCCTGCCCGGCACGCTCGCTTCTGGCGCCCGTCGCAACGTACGTGAGTCCATTCCTTGACCGAAATCACCACCGACACCGTAGAAGTTTTCACCGATGGCGCCTGCCTGGGCAATCCGGGCCCCGGCGGCTGGGCGGCTCTGCTCAGGGCCAAGGGCATCGAGAAGATGCTCGCCGGCGGCGAACCCGACACCACCAACAACCGCATGGAAATGATGGGTGCGATCTCGGCGCTCGAAGCGCTGACCCGTCGTTGCCACGTGCACCTGATGACCGACTCCAAGTACGTCATGCAGGGCGTGCAGGAGTGGGTACCCAAGTGGCGCCGTAACGGTTGGAAGACCGCCGACAAGAAACCGGTGAAGAACCAGGATCTCTGGATCCGCCTCGACGAAGCCGCGGCCGCGCACACCGTCACCTGGGAATGGGTGAAGGGTCATGCCGGCCACGTCGAGAACGAGCGCGTTGACGTCGCTGCACGTGACCAGGCCATCATCTATAAATCGAAGGGGACCGCGGCATGAGGCAGATCGTCCTCGATACCGAAACCACCGGCCTCGAAGCACACCTCGGTCACCGCCTCGTGGAAATCGGCGCGGTCGAGATGATCGGCCGTCGGCCCACCGGCAATCATTTTCACACCTACCTCAACCCGCAGCGCGCCATCGACGAAGAGGCGAGCAAGGTCACGGGTATCAAGGACGAACACCTCGTCGACAAGCCGCTTTTCATCGAGAAGGTGGATGAGTTCCTCGAGTTCATCCGTGGCGCCGAGCTGATCATCCATAACGCGGCGTTCGACGTCGGCTTCCTGAATGCCGAGCTGAAGCGGGCAGGGGCGCAGTACGGGCAGATTGCCGACCACGCGACAGTGCTCGATACGCTGCTCATGGCGCGCCAGATGTACCCGGGCCAGCGCAATAGCCTCGATGCGCTATGCAAGCGCCTCGGCGTGGATAACACCAAGCGCGACCTCCACGGCGGCCTGCTCGATGCGCAGCTGCTGGCGGACGTCTATATCGCCATGACCACGGGGCAGGGCGGTCTCGAATTCGCCTTCGATGCGAACGATGAGCGCAGCCGTACCAGTGTGCTGCAGGACATCGTGATCAAGCGTCGTCCGCTGGTACGTCATGCCGATCCGGAAGAGCTCGCACGGCACGCGAAGCGGCTCGAAGCGCTGGACAAATCAGCGGGCGGGCAGAGCATCTGGCGCAAGATGGAAATGTCGGAAACGGTTCACTAGGCGGCTGCGCGAAGCAGGATCGCCGTGATGTTGTCGCGTGCGCTGCCCGAAAGGGCTTCGAGCAGGAGGTGGTCCACGCCTTCCTGCGCCGCGATGTCCGTGCGCGAGACGATCGCGCCGATGCGCGCGTCGTCCACTTCATCGGTGAGGCCGTCGGTGCACAACAGAAGGCGTGCGCCGTAGGGCAGCTCGCCCTTGGCCAGGCCGATGTGCAGTTGATCCGGCGAGGTGATCCCCAGGGCCTGCGTGAGAACGCTGCGCTGCGGATGCGTCCGGGCCTGTGCCTCGGTCAGCTCGCCCGCCTCGACCAGGGCTTCCACAATGGAATGGTCGTGCGAGAGGCGCTTCAGCTCGCCGTCCCAGATATAGATGCGACTGTCACCGACCCAGGCTGCCTCGTAGGAGCGACCGACCAGTCGCACCGCGGCGATCGTCGTGCCCATGGGGCGGGATTCGGAAAGGCCGCTGGAACGGGCGATGAGAGCCTCGTTGACCCGCTGGATGGCGTCCACGAGGGACTGGCCGGCCGTGACCTGGGCCACTACGCCGTCGCGCGCCGTGGCCGAGGCCACCTCGCCGTGCTTATGGCCGCCCATGCCGTCCACGACCAGGAACAACCCGAGCCCCGCGTCGGCGTAATAGGTGTCCTCGTTACGCGTGCGGCGGAGGCCGGTATGCGTGCCGTGTCCGAACTCGATCATGGGTGCCTTGAAGCTGGGGAAGGGCGCAACGGCGCCGGAATACTCCAGCAGGATGCCGCATCAAAAGTCTGTTGTCACGGCAGGACGGACCCACTATCATTGCGGGCCCGGCAGAGCGAAAGCCCTGCCGTCGACCGTTCACGGAGAGGTGGCAGAGTGGTCGAATGTACCTGACTCGAAATCAGGCGTTGGTGAAAGCCAACCGTGGGTTCGAATCCCACCCTCTCCGCCAGTTTGCAGAAAAGCCCGCCTAAAGCGGGCTTTTTTGTGGGCGGAGAAAAAGCCGCGAGGCACAAATCGGGACACATGAGGCCCCGGTGAGACGCCCGCACTACTTTGTTTGCTCTCCCTCTTGCACCTGGCATTTCCGCCAACGCGTGCCCTCTGACCTCCACCTCGTCCTCGGTAGTGATGAAATCCCTATTGGCTGTCGCCATGTTCGCCTTGGCACTTCTCCGTTCCGAGACCGTCTCCGCCCAGCCTCGCGGTGTCGCGTTCGAGGTTTCTGGCTGTGAAGTGTGGGCCGCCTTCGCAACCGACACCATTGAGCGCAAAGACGAACTCAATTGGTTCCGCGGTTTCGTCTCCGGACACGATTTCACGGTGAATCCGAAGCGCCGCAGTGTTCGTGTGGTATCGGACGCCACCATCGTTGGCAGTGTCGACACATTCTGCAGAGATCACCCAAACCTCAATATGCTTCATGCCGCCCTGAACCTGGTTTCCCTGCTGCCTCCAGACTGAGCGCCCCCGATCCTAATCAAAGAGGCACCTCGTTGTGGTTGTGGTCCCCCGTAAAACTGCTGGGCTCCGGCCCGGCCTGGAGCCTGGGGCGTCGGACAATTGCTCGACCCCCGAGCCCGATTGCGTCTGACGAGTCCTGCCCTTCGTGTGGAGGAACGGCGCCGTTGTCGCAACTGACGTGCAGCCGGATGCAAGCAAATGCTTGCATCCTGTATCCAGAAGGATACAATTGCGTCACAGGAATACGTGTGCGTCTCCGGAGCCATCGTAAGTTATGGAAATCACAGTAAAACAAACCGATGGATTTGCTAAGTGGCACCAGGAACTTAGAGAC
>NZ_JBFUIT010000057.1:0-17740 GCF_056401735.1 Luteibacter sp. P4_D7_3 | reverse complement strand
GGCTACGTCGCCCTGCTTGGTCGGCCCAATGTCGGCAAGTCGACCCTGCTCAACGCCATGATCGGCGTGCGCCTGAGCATCGTCAGTCACCGCCCGCAGACCACGCGACACCGCATTCTCGGCATTTCCACCAAGCCGACAGGGCAGATCCTCTACGTCGATACGCCCGGCATGCATCGCGGTGCCAAACGTGCGATGAACCGTAGCCTCAATCGGGCGGCGCGTACCGCCATTTCCGAGGTGAACCTGGCTGTGCAGGTGATCGAGGCCGGGCGTTGGACCGACGAAGACGCCGCCATGTACGCGGCGATTGCCGAACAGCCGGACGTGCCGAAGCTGCTGGCCATCAACAAGGTGGACCTGCAGAAGGACAAGACGATCATGCTGCCGTTCGTCGCCGACCTGATGCAGAAGCATCCGTTCGACGACGTTTATTACGTCAGTGCGCTGAAGTCCAAGGGCCTGGAAGGCCTCGAAAAGGGCATCCTCAAGCGCCTGCCTGAGCAGCCGGCCGTTTACGCCGAGGACGAAATCACCGATCGCAGCGAACGCTTCCTCGCCTCGGAAATGGTGCGCGAACAGCTCATGCTGCGCCTGAACCAGGAGCTCCCGTACGCCACTACCGTGGAAATCGAGGCCTTCCAGGATCGTCCCGACGGCATTGCCGAAGTGCACGCGGTGATCTGGGTCGAGCGCGACGGCCAGAAGGCCATCGTGATCGGCGAAGGCGGTGCCCAGCTCAAGGCCATCGGCACGTCGGCGCGCAAGCAGATGGAGGCCATGTTCGAGCGTAAGGTGTTCCTCAAGCTCTGGGTCAAGGTCCGCGAAGGCTGGGCCGACGATGAGAACCTGCTCAAGCGTTTCGGTTACGAATAAGCCGCCAGGCGCGAGCCGACATGCGCGTCGAACAGCAACCCGCATTCATCCTGCATGCCCGGCCGTACCGGGAAACATCGATGCTGGCCGAATGTCTGACCCGCGATCATGGCCGCATCGGCGTGGTCGCGCGTGGTGTACGGCGCGAGGGTGCGCGCACGCAGCGGGCCCAGCTCGAACCGTTCCAGCGCGTCGAACTCGACCTGCTGATGAAGGGCGAGCTCGCCACACTGCGTAGCGCCGAACCCTCGGGGGCGGTGCTGCGCCTGACGGGCGATGCAGGGCTTGCTGGTCTGTACCTCAATGAGCTGGTCGTTCGTCTGACCGGCCGGCAGGACGCCAATCCGGAGCTCTTTGCGTTCTACGACAGCACATTAAGCCGGATGGCCGCCGGTGAGCCGCTGGCCTGGACACTGCGGCGATTCGAGCGCGACATGCTCGACGCCCTGGGCTACGGCCTCCAGCTCGATATCGATGCGATCGATGGCTCACCGGTGGAACCCGCGCTGGTCTATTTCTACGATCCGGAGTCGGGCGTGCTGCCCGGCCGCGTCGGCGATCAACGCGCTATCCGCGGTGCCGACCTGCTTGCGCTGGCAGCGGATACCCCGCCGGATACCGCCGGGCTCTCGTCGCTCCGCCGCATGATGCGCCATGTGATCTCCTTCCATCTCGGCGGCGGCGAGCTCAAGGCCTGGCGCGTCCTACGCTAAGGCGGTGAGCGTGAGCTCGACTTCCGACTGGAAACGCCGCAGGGCGGCCGGCGATACCCGCCGCGTTTCCATCACGTGGTTTTGCAGGGCCGTTGCCTGGGCGGCCAGACGCGTTGCGCCACAGAACCCGCACGCCGAGCGCAGCCGATGCATCCGTTCGACCAGGGAGGCTGGGTCGTCGGCCAGGGTATCCAGCGCCGGCACGAGCTGAATCAACTCGTCACGGAACAGGTCGCGCAGGGCGTGCATCGTCGCCGCGTCGCCTGTTGCAAGGAGGGCTTCGTCATTGTCGAGCAAGCGGGTATCGCCGCCGACGCCCAGCGTCGCGGTCAGTGCGTTAACGAGCGCGGCAACCCGGCACGGTTTCTCGAGCACGCAGGCGAATCCCGCGTCGATCAGGGCCTGCCGCAGCACCGCGGGCATGTCGGCGCTTGTCGCCATGGCCACGGCGTCGCGCGAGGCGGCGGTGGGATCGTTCCGTAGTGCGGCGAGGACATCGATCGCGCCGCTTGACGGCATGCGGCAATCCAGCAGCATGGCATCGAATCGCATGGCGCGCGCGGCGACGAGTGCCTGCGCGCCGTCCTCCGCCAGCGTGACGATGTACCCCATCGAGGTGAGGGCGCCGCGGAGGAATTCGCGGGTCGAAGGGTCGTCGTCGGCAACGAGTATCTGTGTAGAAAGGCGGTCTGGCATGCAACGTTCCGTGTCGTTCATCTGAGTTTGGCAGAATGGCCGAGCATGCTCGCCGTATCAACCCGCACGCTCGTCCTCATTCTTGTCGCCTGCGCCTTGTTCGCGGGATCGGGAAGCGTTTGCGCGGGCGTTTCCGTTGGTGCCGATAGCCTGTCCTTGCCCGGGGTGGCCATGACCGGCATGGAGGCCGACATAAATGCGGCACCAGGCGGACAAGGGTTGCAGATCACGCTGTCAGCCAGGCAGGCCGATATGCCCGCCATGGGCTGGCAGAAGCTGGGCGTGGCCCTCGACGGAGGGCTTGATCGCGACGAGCTCGGGCGCTGGGTCTTCGACGGCGCGCTTCGGCTGAAGGGCGCGCCAGGCGGCGCACTGACGAATGCGCGCCTGCACATGGTCGCCGACGAATCGGCCAACACGCTCGAGCTCTCGGTAACCCAGGACAAGGGGAGCGCCAGGATTGCTTTGCCGATCGATCAGACCACCCACGCCCAGATCACCCTGAAGGGCCTGCCGGCCGGATGGCTCAATGGCCTGCTGTCCACCGTCTGGTCGGGTCACACCACCACCGGCCGTGTCGACGCGGATCTTGCCCTCGATCTCCTCGACAGCGGCATACAGGCCGGCGGCCAGTTCGCCCTTGACGGGATGGGTTTCGACAGCCCGGGCGGCAAACTTGCCGGGCAGAAACTCTCGGGAAGCGGGAGGCTGGGCATCGACAGCCATGCTGGCAGCACCTCGATCGACCTCGATGCCAGCCTGCGCGGTGGCGAAATCCTCCTAGGCCCGCTATACGCCGCCTTGCCCGCGCATGCCGTGCAGCTGTCGCTCGCGACGCGTTCCCAGAAAGGCATCCTGTCGATACCGCGTCTGCGACTGACGGATCCGGATGCACTGCAGCTGGAGGGCGAACTGGGCTTCAACGCGAACGGTGACCTGGCGCAGCTCCAGCTGGACCACTTCAACGCGCGTCTTCCCGCCGCCTATGACCGTTACGGCAAGGGATGGCTGCGTAGCCTGGGTATCGATGAGCTGGTCGGCGCGGGCGAGATCAGCGGGCAGGTCAGCCTCGACGCGGGTGGCCTGACGGCGTTTGCGCTGCAGACCAGCGGCCTCGATCTATCACTCGCCCAGGGCCGCCTTGGCGTCTCGGGCTTGCATGGTGCTCTGGACTGGAGCGCCAAGGGCGACCGCCCGGCGACGAAGCTCGGATGGCGTGCCCTGCAGGTCTATCGGATTCCCAACGGCGCCGCCGACGCAAACTGGCGCAGCCGCGGCGGCGCACTGACGCTGGAAAAGCCACTTGCCATTCCTGTCCTCGACGGACAGCTCCGCGTGCAGAGTCTGGCCTGGAAGCCGGCGGCGGCGAGCGGTGAGCGCCTGCAGACGTCGCTGGCGCTGACCCAGATCGACATGGGGGCGCTATGCCGCGCGCTTGGCTGGCCTGAGTTCAAGGGCACCATCGGTGGCGCCATACCTTCGATGCGCTACGTGGACGACCGCATGGAGATGGGGGGTGGCCTTTCGCTCAACGTCTTCGACGGCTTCGTTGACATCACTCGCATGACTGTCTCGCAACCCTTTGGGAATGCTCCGGTTCTCACCGGCGACATCGCGCTGCGCCAGCTCGATCTCGCACTGCTCACCTCGGTGTTCGACTTTGGCAGCATCACCGGGCGTCTCGACGGTGCGTTGACCGGTCTCCGTCTTGTCGCCTGGAAACCGGCTGCCTTCAAAGCCAGTTTCACGGCGAACGACGGTGGCCGGATCAGTCAGAAGGCCGTCAACAATCTCACCGCCGTCGGCGGCGGTGGTATCGCGGGCGGTATTCAGGGCACCGTGCTGAAGATCTTCAAGACGTTCGGCTACAAGCGCATCGGGCTGRCCTGTGTGCTCAAGGGCGACGTGTGTTCCATGGGTGGGCTGGGCAATGCGAAGGATGGCTACACTATCGTCGAAGGCAGCGGCTTGCCGCGCCTCACGGTGGTGGGCCATCAGCGGGAGGTCGACTGGCCGACCCTGGTAAGGCGCTTGCAGGCGGCCACGGAAGGTGGTGGACCGGTGGTACGATGATCATTAGAAAGGAAGTTAACAATGATGCATAAAGCACTGATTGGAATCGTTACGTCTGCTGCCATTGCCTTGGTCGGATGTGTCACCATCAATGTGTACTTCCCGGAAGCGGCGGCGCAGAAGGCAGCCGACCAGTTTATCGGCAACGTCCTGGACGACAGCGGTGTCGCGCAGCCCGCGCAGGGTTCGGGTACGGCCACGCCGGCCAGGCCTGCGCCAGGTAAGCAGCCCTCCGCTTCGTTGCTCGATCTGGTCATTCCTGCGGCCCAGGCCGCGGACGCTCCCGACATCCAGGTCCGTACACCGCAGACCGACGCGATCCGCGAGCGCATGAAGGCGCGCTTCGGTGGCCAGCTCAAGGCCCTCTTCGACAGCGGTGCCGTGGGCTTCACGGCTAACGGCCAGGTGGCCATTCGCGACGCCGGCTCGTTGCCGTTGGATCAGCGCTCGCAGGCCAACGCGATTGTCGGCCAGGAGAACACCGACCGCGACGCGCTGTACCGTGAGATCGCCCGGGCCAACGGCCACCCCGAGTGGGAAGCACAGATCCGCAAGACCTTCGCTGATGGTTGGGTCCAGCGCTCGCCGTCGGGCTGGTATTATCAGGACGCCGCCGGCGCCTGGAAGCGCAAGTAGGCTCCCGCCAGGAACGCTCGCCGCCGATCCATGTGGCGCGTCCTCCCAGCCAGCCCGGACCCTTGTCGTCCGGGCTTTACGTTTTGAGCGCATGACCGACATCGAAGCCACTATCACCAACCTCAGCCACGACGGCCGGGGTGTTGCCCGCATCGACAACAAGGCCACGTTCGTCTCCGGCGCGCTGCTGGGCGAACGCGTCGTGCTCAGGTACGTCAAACGTCACCGCAGTTACGACGACGCCGAAATCGTCAGCGTGATCGAAGCCTCGCCCCATCGCGTCGAGCCGAAGTGCCGGCATTTCGGCCAGTGCAGCGGCTGCTCCCTGCAGCACATGGATCCCGCCGCGCAGATTGCCGCCAAACAGCACGTACTGGCCGAGAATTTCGAGCGGATCGGTAAGGTCACGCCGGCATCCTGGCTGCCGCCGCTGTCCGCCCAGCCCTGGGCCTACCGGCGCAAGGGTCGGTTCTCCGTGCGCTACGTGGCCAAGAAGGAGCGCGTGCTGGTCGGTTTCCGCGACGAATCCAATACCCGCCTCGTCGCCGACATCGACCGTTGCGAGGTGATCCATCCTGCCCTCGGCCCCAAGGTGGGCCTCCTGGCCAACCTGGTCAGCGGCATGGATGCGGCACGCGATATCCCGCAGATCGAGTTCGCGGCGGGCGACGATACCGTCGCCCTGGTGTTCCGTCATCTGTCGCCCTTGTCCGACCGCGATCGCGCCGCCCTGGTGGCTTTCGGTAGCGAGCACGGTTTCGCCATCTACCAGCAATCCGGCAACCAGAGCAGCGTTCATCCGATCTGGCCCGAGGCACCGCGGCTATCGTTCGCCGTCCCGGCCGACAACATCGAACTGGAGTTCCTTCCGCTGGATTTCGTCCAGGTCAATGCGGAGATGAACCAGCTCATGCTGGCGCGGACGATGGAGCTGCTCGACCTGCAGCCGACGGACAGGGTGCTCGATCTATTCTGCGGGCTGGGTAACTTCACCCTTCCGATGGCCCGTCATGCGGCCGAGGTGGTCGGCGTCGAGGGCGAGCACGGTCTGGTCGAGCGTGCCGCGGCCAACGCCGCACGTAATGGACTGGCGAACGTTTCGTTCCGCGTGGCCAACCTGTTCGACGACCAGCGCTCGGCGCCCTGGGCCAGCCAGGCCTGGGACAAGATCCTGCTCGATCCGCCCCGTGCCGGTGCCGACAAGGTATTGGAGTACTTGCCACGCAAGGGCACGAACCGGATTGTCTACGTGTCCTGCCATCCGGGATCGCTGGCTCGCGACGCCGGTATTCTCGTGGCGAAGCACGGCTTCAGACTGGTGTCGGCGGGGGTAATGGACATGTTCCCGCACACCGCGCACGTGGAATCCATCGCGCTGTTCGAGCGCGGCTGAGACAACGGGAGACCCATGGGTATCGAGATCGAACGCAAGTTCCTGCTCGCCAGCGACGACTGGCGTGCCATCGTGGTCCGCAGCGAACGAATCGCCCAGGGCTATCTGTCCGGGTCCGCGGCGATCCAGGCGGGCGTGGTGAAGTGCTCGGTACGCGTGCGGATATCGGGCGAGCTTGCGTGGCTGAACATCAAGTCGGCCACGCTCGGCATATCGCGCCAGGAATTCGAATACCCGATTCCCGTGACCGATGCCGAACGCCTGCTCGCCGAACTCTCCGATGGCGTGCTCGAGAAAGTTCGTCATCATGTCATGCTCGACGGTACACACTTCGAGATCGACGAATTCCTCGGCGCGAACGCGGGGCTCATCGTCGCCGAAGTGGAGCTGGCGCATGCCGATGCCGCATACCCGACGCCGGGCTGGCTCGGTCTTGAGGTGAGCGAGCATGTGCGCTATTTCAACGTCAATCTGATCGACCGGCCTTACGCGCTCTGGTCGTCGGCCGAACGGGAAGGGAAGGAGGACGCAGCATGCTGATCATCGGTCTGTCCGGTACCGAGCTGGCTCCGCACGAGCAGGGGCGCCTCACGGCTCATGGCGTCTCGGGTGTCATCCTGTTTTCGCGCAACTTCGCTTCGCGCGAGCAGGTGACCCGCATGATCGAGTCGATCCGTGCGGTGGCGGGGGAGGACTTCCTCGTTTGCGTCGACCAGGAAGGCGGTCGGGTGCAGCGTTTTCGTGACGGCTTCACCCGGCTGCCGTCGCTGGCGTCGATCGGCAAGCTCTACGACACCGTTCCGTATGAAGCGATCAACCGTGCGGAAGAACATGCCTGGATCATGGCCAGTGAAATGCGCGCGGTGGGCGTCGACTTCAGCTTCGCTCCCGTTGCCGACCTCGGCCGTGGCAGTGCCGCCATCGGCGATCGAGCCTTTCACGCCGATCCGGCCATCGCCGCTGAACTGACGCAGGCCTATGTGCGTGGCATGCACCTGGGCGGCATGGCCGCGGTGCTCAAACACTACCCTGGCCACGGCTCCGTCAAGGAAGATACCCACGAATCCGTGGCCGTCGATACGCGTAGCAAGAACGATATCCTCACCACGGACTTGCTGCCCTTCGTTGCCGGCATCGAAGCGCATGCGGAGGCCGTGATGGCTGCCCACGTGAAATACACCGCCGTGGACGACCAGCCAGCGGGCTATTCCCACGTATGGATCGAAGAGATCCTTCGCGGTGAACTCGGCTTCCGCGGCTGCGTGTTCGGCGACGACATCAGCATGGCCGCGGCCGGCAGCGTCGGCGGCATCGCCGCTCGTGTCGGCGCCAACCTCGATGCGGGCTGCGATCTCGTGCTCGCCTGCTTTCCCGACGTCGTTCCCGAGGCGATCGCGGCGGTCAAGGACCGCCGACTGTCGCTCGCCGAGCGGATCACTCCCTTGCGCGGGGCGATCGGCTCGACATGGGAAGGACTCGTCGACAATCCCCAGCGCGATCGTTTCATCGCGCGCGTGACCGCTTTGGAGCTGTAATCCACCCATGACCGCCACCGCTTCGCTCGACTATGCGCTTGCGCACTCCGACGTCCTGTTCACCCGCGAGCAGCTCGATACCGAAATCGTCCGCATGGGCCGCGACATCGACGCGGCCCTGGACGGCGAGGTTCCCGTGTTCCTTACCGTGATGCACGGCGCGCTCATCTTCGCCGGTCAACTGGCCTTCGCCATCCGCACGGACCTCGAATTCGACTATGTACACGCGACCCGCTATCGCGGCGAGACCAGTGGCAGCGACCTGCACTGGCTGCGCAGGCCGCAGGTGCCGTTGCACGAGCGTACGGTGGTGCTCGTCGACGACATCCTCGACGAAGGCCATACGCTGAAGGCCGTGCGCGACGCCTGCCTGGACATGGGGGCGAAGCGCGTTCTGCTCGCGGTGCTCTGCACCAAGCTGCACGATCGCCGTGCGCATGGCATCGAAGCGGATTTCAACGGTGTCGACCTGCCGGACCGCTACGTGTTCGGTTACGGCATGGACTACCACGAGCAGGCCCGCAACCTGCCGGCCATCTACGCGCTGAAGGACTGACGCCATGTCGATCGATCTGGCCGTCATCGGCGGCAGCGGGCTCTATCAGTTCGAAGGACTGGAAAACACGGAGCGGCACGCGGTGGAGACGCCATTCGGGCCGGCCTCGGGCGACATCGTCACCGGCGACTTCGGCGGCAAGCGTCTGGCCTTCCTGGCACGCCATGGTGAGAGCCATACGGTACCGCCGCACCGCGTGAACTACCGGGCCAACCTCTGGGCGTTGCATTCGCTGGGCGCTCGCCGCGTCGTGGCGGTCAATGCCGTGGGCGGTATCCGCGACGACATGGGTCCACGCGTCCTGGTGGTGCCTGACCAGATCGTCGATTACACCCATGGCCGTTACACCAGCTTCAATGACGTGGAAGGGGCGGAAGTCCGCCATATCGATTTCAGCGAGCCCTATACCGAAAGCCTGCGCCAGGCGATTCTGGCCGCCGCCCGTGCCGAAGGCCTGGCGATCATCGACGGCGGCTGTCATGGGATCACCCAGGGACCGCGCCTGGAGACCCGCGCCGAGATCGCCCGGATGAAGCGCGATGGCTGCGATCTGGTCGGGATGACCGGTATGCCCGAGGCCGTGCTGGCGCGCGAACTGGATATCGAATTCGCCTGCCTTGCGCTGGTCGCCAACTACGCCGCCGGTGCGGGTGACGAGGCCGAAATCAGCATCGAAGAGATCTTCGCGCACCTCGCCGCAGCCACAGCGAACGTGCCGCCTATCCTCGGTCGCCTCCTCGCTGGGGTCTGATTTTCGGCGATCGACTGGGAAAAAGTCGCAGTTGCGCTTTGCCTGCGAACTTGTCGATACTTCGCCTGCGCCGCGGGGGCAGGCCAAGGGGATCCATGGGGAACGCCTCGCCAACGCAGGGGCGCTTCCAATCCATGTCCAGAGGTTTCCGCATGCGTTTCGGTACGGTCAAGTGGTTCAACGACGCCAAGGGTTTCGGTTTCATCGCGCCTGAGGACGGTGGGGAGGACGTGTTCGTCCACTTTTCTGCGATCAATTCCAAGGGCTTCCGCAGCCTGCAGGAAGGCCAGCGCGTACAATTTGAAGTCACCACGGGCCCGAAGGGCGCGCAGGCTTCGGGCGTCGAAATCGCGGCGTAATCGCCGGGATAGCATCGCCAGGAAAAACCCCGCATGTGAGTGCGGGGTTTTTTTTTGGCTCTTCGCGGAATGCCGGGGGCGCCGCGGCGGGCGGGGACGTCGCGGCGGACGCGGACGTCGCGGCGCAGAGCCTTCGGTGCCCACCCTCGCTGCTCAGACACGTCCTCCGCGTTTCGTAGCGGAAAGGCCGCTGCGCGGCCGTAGGCCAAATAGAGCCATGGGCCGCGTGAGCGGCCTTTCCTTGTCGAACGCGGAGGACGTGTCTGAGCCGCGAGGGTGGGCACCAAGGTCTCCCCGCGAGACGCTAAAGTGTAGAGAGCGACGGCGAAGCCGAGCCCGCGAAGCCGAAGGCGAGCCATGCGCGAGGTGCGAGGATGCCCGTTGCAGTGGCGCTCACGAAGGCGTCGAGGTATCGCCGCCGTGGAAGCGGCCGAACAGTCGCGCGCACAGCAGGCCCATGAGCAGGACGCCGAGGCCGAGCGCTGCGACATCGCCGGTGGCCCTCCAGTCGAAATTGCCGCCGCGCCGGATGAGTGCGTAGCTGACGACGAGATTGAAGAAGCCCCAGCACACATTGATTGTCGAGGAGGAAAGACCTTTCCCCCGCGGCTTCGCAAAGGGACTCTGAAACGCTCGTCCGGTCACTCCGCTGAGGAAGTGAGGGATGGCGTTCGTGAAAAAGAGACCCGCGAAGAAATAGGACACGAGATCAAGCCATGCCATTGCTGTGGTTTCCTGGAGCGGGCCGCGATGGGCTCAGAAGTCGGTGAGTCGCTGCAGCAGTCGTATCGCGGCGGCGAGCTCGCTTTGTTCGACGGGAGAAAGTTGCGCGTGCAGGGCGCGGACGAGCCAGTCGTCCTTGGCGGCGCGACTTGCCTTGATGGTCTTGCGAAAGGCCGTTGTCAGGTCGACGAGGGTTTGCCGCCCGTCGGTCGGGTCGGGTCTGCCGGCGATAGCCTTCATCGCTTCGAGCCCGGCCACGGTGATGCGCATGGACTGGGGCCGCACGCCTTCCGCACGAGCCAACGCCGACACGGTAGCCGCGCCGTCGCGGTCGAGACGGAGCAGGACGGACTTCTGCGACGACGTGAAGTCGCCCGGATGCGATTGCTCCCTTAAGCGCCTGACCAGCTTGCCGCCGGTAATTCGTAGTTCGGCGGCCAGTGGGGCAAGGGATGGGGCTTCGGAGGCGGCAGAGGGCTTGGCCATGGGCGGACGATATCATGAATACAGAAAAACTGTACAGGTAAACTGTATAACGTCGTGGCGAAGTACCAGGGGTCAGTGAGCGATCGCGCGGGCCAGGGCAGCAGCACGCCTACGTGAGAGTCTTCCGAACGCGCTCGGCAGGTCCGCTTTCGGGCTTACGAAGGCTGCGGAAAGGCCGGGCATCACCGAGCGCCTCATCGGGCGAACGTGGGCCCATGCATAGTCGTGGCTCTTCACTCGTCGAATCCCTCGTCGCCATGTCGATCTTTTCGATCGGAACGGCGGCGACCGGCGCATGGTTCGCGCAGAGCCTCGCTGCCGACGCGCAGGTGTCGCGGGTGTTGGCGGCGGATGCGATGGCTTCAAGCCTGGCGGCCCGCATGCGATACAACCGGGCCGGTGTGGCGGGAGGTCACTACACGGTGTCGGTGGATGCGTCGAGCTGCGTTCATGCCTGCGATGCCGCCGCATTGGCCTCCGACGACATGCGGCGCTTTCGCGAAGCACTGACGACACACCTCGGGCCGGCGGCGGACGGCCGGGTGCAATGCGATGTGGCGGAAGCGTGTGACATCCGCATGACCCGGCAGGGGCGAGAGGTGCTGGCATGGCGTGTCAGATTGTGAGAGCCCGTGGCTTCAGTCTCGTCGAGCTGAGCGTGGGGTTGTGTATTGCTTCGATCGTCGCGGTCATGGCGACGATGTCGCTCGYGGCGGCCGGTATCGCGTTGCAACGACACCTGATCGCAAGTCGTGATGAAGACCGGGCATGGTTGGCGCTGGCCGCCATCGTCCGCGATCTGCAGCTCGCCGATGAATGGCATATGTGCACGGAGGCACGCGACTGTCCGAAGAAGGCGATGGCCAGGGAGTACGACATGCCTGCCTTGCTGGCAGGAAACGTCGCGTGGCTGGTCGCGGACGAGCTGCGTCGTTGCGATAACGTCTGCCAGACGTACGTCGACGGCGTTGCGTCGCTTGAGGTAATTGCGGACATTCCCGCGCACGAGGGACTCACTGATCGCCGGCCGCTTCTGCAATGGCACGGGGACCGGGCCCGTGCGTTGGAGATCACCGTGACCCTGCGCGACCGTCGCCGCTTCAGCCAGGTCGTGTCCCGGTGAGGCCCGGGCCCTTGAGGCGCCACCGACAGCCCATCCGCGGATCGATCCTCATCCTTGTGCTCGCGGTGTTAGCCATGCTGACGATCCTGGGCGCCATCCTGTCGCGGTCCGTCTATACGCGGTCGATGGCGCTGCAGGATGCCCGGYGCGGTGGCACCTCACACGTGTCGCATGCGACCATCGGGGAGGGCGCAAACGGTGCGCCGTAGAACGAGGATGTCCATGGACCGCAGACGATTCCTGCAGGGGGCGACGATCGCGTCCGGGGTGGCCCTTGCTACCAAGAGCCTTGCCAGGGGCGAGCCGCCGGCGGCATCGGGTGGGATGGTTCCGCGCGTCTGCTCCACCTGGGACTTCGGCGTCGCCGCCAATCAGGCAGCGTGGAAAGTCCTCTCGGGGGGTGGCCGCGCACTGGATGCGGTGGAGCAGGGCGCGCGCGTTCCCGAAGCGGATCTGCGCAATCACAGTGTCGGCCGCGCCGGTTATCCGGATCGCGACGGCAAGGTGACCCTGGACGCCAGCATCATGGACGAGCACGGCAACTGCGGCGCGGTGGCCGCAATGGAACACATCGCGCACCCCATTTCCGTGGCACGCCGCGTGATGGAACGCACGCCGCACGTGTTGCTCGTCGGTGACGGCGCCACGCAGTTCGCGATCGAACAGGGCTTCCCCCGCGAGGAACTATTGACCCCGGAATCGGATAAGGCCTGGCACGAATGGCTGAAGACGGCGAAGTACAAGCCGTCTGCCAACAGCGAGGTCAAGACCTATAACGCCGGTCCGGGCGGAACGCCGGGCGATGCAAGCAATCACGACACCATCGGCATGCTCGCGATCGACGCGAAGGGCAACCTGTCCGGTGCCTGCACGACCAGCGGCATGGCCTGGAAGATCCACGGTCGCGTCGGTGACAGTCCGATCATCGGCGCGGGTCTTTACGTCGATAACGACATCGGCGGCGCGACATCCACCGGCGTCGGTGAGGAAGTGATCCGCAACGTCGGCAGCTTCCTCGTGGTTGAACTCATGCGTCAGGGCCGATCGCCCGAGGACGCCTGCCGGGAGGCGGTCGAGCGCATCCTCCGCCGCAAGCCGGACGCGAAGGATCTCCAGGTCGGCTTCCTTGCCATGGACAAGAAAGGCAACGTCGGCGCGTGGGCAATCCAGTCCGGCTTCTCTTACGCGGTGTGCGATGCGAAGAAGCAGGACACCCTGATTCCCGGCAAGAGCACGTATTGACCATGGCCCTGCTGGAAGTTGCCGCGAACTCGATCGCTTCCGCTTTCGCCGCGCAGTCCGGTGGCGCCGGGCGCGTGGAGCTATGTGCGAGCCTGGACGAAGGTGGCGTGACGCCGTCCCATGGCACGATCGCACTGGCACGGGAGGGTCTGGACATCCCTCTCTACGTGCTGGTCCGGCCGCGCGCGGGAAACTTTCTCTACGAGAACGCCGAGATCGAATCCATGCTCGACGACATTGCCCACTGCGCGGACCTCGGTTGCGATGGCGTGGTCGTCGGTGCACTGACCGCCGAGGGCGAAGTGGATGCCGAGGCCTGCCAGTTGTTCCTGCAGGCTGCCGGTTCGATGGGCGTCACCTTCCATCGTGCCTTCGATCTCGTCGCCGATCGCAGCGCGGCGCTGGAGACGGTGATCGAACTGGGCTTCGAACGTGTGCTCACCTCAGGCGGCATGCACAGCGCCGTGGCGGGTGCTTCGTCCATCGCGCGCCTGGTGGCACAGGCGGGCGGTCGCATCGTCGTCATGCCTGGCGCGGGCATCGAGCCCGACAACGTGGCCGCGTTGCGTAATGTGACCCGAGCACGCGAATTCCACGCCTCCGCCAAGCGTCGCCTGCCGTCCGGGATGCGTCGAACGCCCTCGGACGATCTCGGCATGGGCGGCGGTGAGATTCGTACCGATGAAGAAACCGTTCGCGCGCTGGTTACGGCGCTGAGCTGAACGGATCGTGCGATGGCACGGTCGCCTCACCGCATGGCAAGGCGGCCGCCGAAGCCTTGATGACTGAGGCTCTTCAGGAGGAACTAACAGGCGTGAGCAGCTTCAGTCCGCTGCCGACGAGGGACAGCTGCCCGTCCGGTAGCGCGTCCGTGCTGCCGCTATCCTTGCGGTCTTCCTTTACCCAGTCAGCCGTTTCCTTCGGGCCCGGCACGTACGCGGTCCACTGCCCGTAGGTGTCGGCGGCGGCGCCATTGCGGTTGAGTCTGAACATCACCGGCGCGCGGACAATATAGAACGGGTCGTTCGCATGCGGCCCGCTGCTCGGAATGTGGAAGGTCCAGTCCCTGGCCGCGAGTACGCTCGGACCGGCAAGGGCCTTGCGCCAGACGCGCATATCGGGATCGGATCCCACCACGCCCAGGTTCACCTGCTCGGCGCTGACATCGACCACCTTGCCGTCGTGTCCGACCTTCATCAACAGGATGACGACGCCCTCGACGCGATCGGCCACGGCGGCCATGGGATAGCCGGGCGCCTTTCGCTCGGCATAGCTGATCTGCTCGCCGTCCTTGTGTTCGTCACCGAACGTGGCACCCGCGACGCGGGCGACGAAGTCGCTGCTGTCGGCACCTTCACGACGCGCCACGATGCGCAAGCTCATGGGCGCTCGCGCATTGACGGCGTGGCCGTCACGCAGGACCGGCTCGAAACGCCACGCGGCAGCTGTATTCTGGACCAGGCCGAGCACGTCGGCGGGCACCTTGTCTTTCTTGTCGATCTCATAGGAGGCCACGCTGCCATCCGGCGCGACGGTGACGCTGCCGGTGAGGATCATGCTGGCCTCGACGCGCTTGCGCACCGCACCGGGGCCGCCGGCACTCGCCACGCCGGCGATGGCCAGGGCTGCCAAACCAACGAACAGACGCTTCATGCGCTTCTCCATGTCAGGTGGTCCGCAAAGTATGCCAGCTAGCGTATGTCAGGAACGAGACCGGCTGGTGTAGCGGCCACAATCTGCCGGCCGGGGGCGGCGGTGACCTCGTAAAGTCCGGTGAGGGTGCCAAAGGCGGGCAACATGCCGACATCGCGGTCGAAGACGAACGCAGGCAGACGATGCCTGCGCCAGCCGTCGCGGATGACGACGCCGGGATGTACGTGGCCGGCCAGCGTGTACCCGGTAGTGTGCGGATGCGGATGGTGCGAGAACACGAACGGCGCGACATCGAGCCGGTCCGGGACCACGTCGATACCGAGCGAGCGAACATCGAAGTGGCGATCATGGTTGCCGGCGATCAGCAGCACGTCGATGTCCGCGTGGAAGCGGCGCCACGCACGCACACGGTCCACCCACGCACTCCGTTCCGTGGCGGCACCGTGGACGAGGTCGCCGAGGACGACGAGACGTTCCGGTGCGAACTCGTGAATCAGGGCATCCAGGCGTGCGAGGTCGTCGTCGGTGTCGCCACTGGGAACGGCGATGCCCGCGCGACGGAAGACGGCACCCTTGCCGAAATGCACGTCGGACACGAGCAGGGTACGCGCGGCTGCCCAGTACACCGCGCGCTGCGCGTGCAGCGTGAGACGTTCACCGGCGACGACGATGTCGAGCGTCATCATGTGTCGGCATCCGCTTCGAGCGTGGCCCGCATGCGTTCGACGCGACTCTTCCAGTCATCGGTGGCAATGCCACCGCGCAGGCGTTCGACCCATAGCGGAAAGGCGAATGGGCTGAGTCGTTTCGGTTCGCGCCAGAGCAGGTGCGAGCGCGCGACCCGCAGCAGGCACGCGCGTAACCGCGTGTAGTCGAGTTGCTGGTCGAGCACCTCGCGCTCGGCTTGCCAGAGGAGGGGGTGGGTCGGGTCGTGCCGGCGCAGGACGTCGAACAGCAGGCCACTCGATACCTGGAGTTGTCGCAGCGTCTTTCCCGCGGCGGGATAGCCGTTGAAAACAAGCCCCGCGACACGAGCTATCTCGCGGAACTGCCGCCGAGCCAGTTCGGTGAGGTTGACGCTGGCCAGGATATCCGTGCGCAGGCGTGCCGGATGCAGCAACTGCCGCATCGCTTCTGCGTCGAGCGTCGGCATGCGCGCCGCCGTGAGGGCCAGGCCGTAATCATTCACCGCGTAACCATAGTCGCCGGGATGGAGGCGGGCGAGACGATAGGCGAGCAGAGCAGCGAGGCCCTCGTGCGCGAGGCGTCCAGCGAAGGGAAACAGGAACAGATAGTCACCCTCGCGCGTGCGGGTACGTTCGCATAGCGTTTCGTCGACGGCAGGAACGGCGGAGTGACGTCGCTGGATCGCGAGCAGGGGAGCGAGGGTGCGCATTYCGGCACTGTGCGGAGCGCCTTCGGTTAAGGTGCGGCGAAGTTCGTCCGAGAGTTCGCCGGAAAGCGGAAGGCGTCCGCCCATCCAGCGCGGAACACCGCCACGGCGGTTCGGTGCGGCGCGCACGTAGGCTGTCATGTCCCGGATGCGTACGAGCTCGAGATTGCGGCCCGCGAAGAGGAAGCGATCGCCGGGCCGGAGTCGCGACAGGAAGCTCTCCTCGACCGTGCCCAGTCGCGCACCCTTCATGTAACGCACCTGGAGGCTCCCATCCGAGGTGATTGTGCCGATCGACAACCGGTGCATGCGTGCAATGCGTCCGCTCTCGACGTGATAGCGGCCGTCGGTTTCGACCAGCTTCCGGTATTCGGGATAACTCGCCAGCGCCGTACCGCCGGTGCGCAGATAGGCGAGCACGGCGTCGAACCGTTCACGGGGAAATTTCGCGTACGCGAACGAGGACGTGATCTCCGCATAAGCCTCGTCCGCTGTGAAGCCACCACCAAGGGCCATCGTGAGGAGGTGCTGGGCAAGGACATCGAGACAACCGCGCATCGGGTGGCGTGGTTCGAGGTGATCTTCCGCGAGTGCGCGCCGGGCCGCGGCGATCTCCGCCAGCTCCAGCAGATGGGTCGGCACGCAGAGAATGCGCGAAGGCATACCCGGCTGGTGTCCACTTCGGCCGGCGCGTTGCAACAGGCGGGCAATGCTCTTGGGGCTTCCTACCTGCAGTACCTGCTCCACGCTGGAGAAGTCCACGCCGAGATCGAGGCTCGACGTCGCGACGACACAACGTAGCGTGCCCCGTCGCAAGGCCTCCTCCGTGGCGAAGCGCAGCTTCGGATCGATGGAGCCGTGATGCAGCGCGAGCGTCTCCAGCGGCTCTGGCCAGACCGACGCCAGCGCCTCGTGCCACAGCTCGGCTTGTGAGCGCGTGTTGGCGAACACGAGGCTTGTCTTTGCCGCGAGTACGGCGCCCAGCACGCGCGGCAGTTGCGACAGGCCAAGGTGACCTGCCCAGGGGAATCGCTCACCGCCTTCGGGGAGTGCCGTGTCGATATGGGTTTTCTTACGCGAGCTGCCCCCGATGAGGACGCCGTCGCCAGCCAGCGCGTGGAGTGCTTCGTCGAGGTTGCCGAGCGTCGCGGAAAGGCCCCAGCTGCGCAGTGCCGGCAGCCAGTGCCGCAGGCGCGCGAGACCGAGTTGTAGCAGGGTGCCGCGCTTGTTGCCGATGAGTTCGTGCCACTCATCGATGACGATGCCGCGCAGGTGGGCGAAACGCTCGCGCGCGTCGGGGTAGCTGAGCAACAGGGCGAGGCTTTCCGGCGTGGTCACCAGCAGCTCGCACGCGCCGCGGCGCAGTTTTGCACGCTCGGAACTACCGCTGTCACCGGTGCGCCGGAGCACTCGCCAAGGGAGCTCCATGGCCTCGACAGCAGCGGTGAGATGTTGCGTCGTGTCGGTGGCGAGCGAGCGAAGAGGCGTGATCCAGAGCAGTTGCAGCCCCGTCTGTGGGCGCAGTACCGCAT
>NZ_JBFUIT010000056.1:0-17779 GCF_056401735.1 Luteibacter sp. P4_D7_3 | reverse complement strand
CAGCAAGAAGGCCACGACGGCCACCAGCAAGAAGAACGGCAACAACATCACCGCTCCCACGATCCTCGGCCATGGGCTGAAGATCGGTGGCAACACGGCGAACAGCACGCTGGAAAGCGACAACTCGTTCGCCGGCGATGGTTCTTCGAGCCAGAGCAACGCGCTGACCGGCCAGATCACGGTCACCGTGGCACAGCGTCTCTCCAACGGCGCGCTCATCGTGCGCGGTGAGAAGTGGCTCACGATCAACCAGGGTGAGGAGTTGGTGCGTATCTCCGGCATCGTTCGCGCCCAGGATATCGGCAACGACAATATCGTCCCGTCCAGCCGCGTAGCTGACGCCCGTATCGAATACGTCGGCAAGGGCACGCTGGCCGATTCGAATACGCGCGGCTGGCTGTCGCGCTTCTTCGACTCGAAGTGGATGCCGTTCTGATGACGACCTTCGCACTCCGCGTTCGCAGCGTCGTCCGCACGGCCGTGGCTGTGCTGGCCCTCGGCGCCATCGTTCCGGCGCAGGCCGATCGCATCCGCGACCTGGTCCAGGTTGGCGGCGTGCGCACCAATCAGTTGATCGGATACGGCCTTGTCGTCGGCCTCGACGGCAGCGGTGACCAGACCAGCCAGGCTCCCTTTACCACCCAGAGCCTGGAGAACATGCTCCAGCAGTTCGGCGTGACCGTGCCGGCGAACGTGCGTCCGCAGCTGAAGAATGCCGCGGCCGTGACGATCACGGCTGAGCTGCCGCCGTTTGCCAAGCCGGGTCAGCGCATCGACGTTACCGTCGCGTCGATCGGCAATGCGAAGAGCATTCGCGGCGGCGAACTCCTCATGTCGCCGCTGAAGGGTGCCGATGGCAACATTTACGCCATCGCACAGGGTAGCGTCATCGTGGGCGGCGTGAGTGCGCAGGGCAAGAGTGGCTCCAGTGTGCAGGTCAACATTTCCGCCAGCGGCCGCATTCCGGGCGGCGCCAGCATCGAGCGCAGCGTGGCGTCCTCCTTCGACAAGGGCGGCGACCTCATGCTCAATCTCAACACCGCCGACTTCACCACCGCCGCCCGTATCGCGGAGGCGGTGAATCGCAGCTTTGGCTCGGGCACGGCCAACGCCATGGATTCTGGTTCGGTCGCCGTACGTGCGCCGTTGGATCCGTCGCAGCGCGTCTCGTGGCTCTCGACCATCCAGGCACTGGAAGTCACTCCGGGTGATGCGCCGGCGCGGATCATCGTGAACTCGCGTACCGGTACGGTCGTGATCGGTTCCGATGTCAAGGTTGGCGCGGCCGCCGTGGCTCACGGTTCCATCCAGGTCACGATCAGCGAGCAACCGCAGGTCAGCCAGCCGAATGCGTTCTCGCGTGGCCAGACGGCCGTCGTGCCGAGCAGCCAGGTGGCCGTGAGCGAAGACGGCGGCCACATGTTCAAGTTCGGTCCGGGCACCAGCCTCGACGCTATCGTGCGCGCGGTGAACCAGGTTGGCGCATCGCCGAGCGATCTCATCTCGATCCTGCAGGCGTTGAAGGAATCCGGCGCCCTGCACGCGGAACTGGTGGTCATCTGACATGGCAAGCACGGTCGACGCACAGAAGCTTGGCACTTACTCGGACATGTCCGGGTTTGCCGGCCTGCGCGCGGCCGCACAGCAGAACTCCAAGGCAGCGCTGCCGACGGTTGCCAAACAGTTCGAATCGATCTTCACGCAGATGATGCTGAAGTCCATGCGCGACGCCAGTTCCGCGCTGGGCGACGACATGATGGGCTCGCAGGCCGCCAACTCGTATCGCGACATGTTCGATCACCAGTTGTCGGTGACACTGTCGCAAGGCAAGGGCATCGGTATCGCCGACATGCTGATGCGGCAGCTCGGTGGGACACCGTCAACCAAGTCCGACTCGGCCGACAACGGGCTATTCACCGGTGTGACCGGTGATGCCACGACGGCCGATGCCGTCTCGTCCAAGTCGGACCAGGACAGCGGTCTCATGGACTCGCTCGAACACCTGCTCGGTAAGGCGGGGCAGGCAGTCGGCGACGGCGCGAACGCGGTGGCCAGCGCCGTGGGCAAGATGTCCATTACCAGTCCCGAAGATTTCGTACAGAAGCTCGCGCCCCACGCGATCGAGGCGGCGAAGAAGCTCGGCGTCTCCGTGCGCGCTCTGCTCGCCCAGGCGGCCCTCGAGACGGGCTGGGGCAAGCACATGCCGGCGCAAGGCACCACGGCGAGCAACAACATGTTCGGCATCAAGGCTGGCAGCAGCTGGGACGGCAAGCGGGTCAACGTCCCCACCCTCGAGTACGAAAACGGTGTCGCCGTGCGCAAGAAGGATAGCTTCCGCGCCTACGACTCCCCCTCGGACTCGTTCAAGGATTACGCAAACATGGTCGCCAGCAGCCCGCGCTTCGCGAGTGCTGTCGGCCGTGGCGACGATATCGCCGGCTTCGCRCATGCGCTGACCAATGGTGGCTATGCCACCGACCCCAGCTACGCGCAGAAGCTCACCGATATCGCCAACGGGCCAGTGATGAAGCAGGCGCTCGCAGCGCTCAAGCAAGTCGCAGGCGATCTGTAAGCACGGGCCCACGACGAGTTAAACGAAGGAATAGACGATGGCCGATCTGCTCTCCACCGGTGTATCCGGACTGCTTGCCTCGCAAGTGGGCCTAGCCACCGTTGGTCACAACATCAGCAACGTCAATACCGCGGGCTATACGCGGCAGACGACGACATTCAATGCACGGGCGCCTCAGTACAGCGGCGGGTATTACGTCGGCCAGGGTGCCGACGCGATCAGTGTGCAGCGTGCGTACAGCCAGTTCCTGACCCAGTCGGTGTGGTCGGCGAACTCCGGGCAGAGCCGCGCGTCGCAGTATGCCAACCTCACTGCCTCGGTAAACAATGCCGTGAGCGGCTCGGCAAACCTGCAGACGGCGCTCGACGGATTCTTCGGTTCCGTGAGCGACGTGGCCAATGCGCCGATCGACACGGCCAGCCGCCAGGCCATGATCGGCAAGGCGAACACGCTGGTCGCGACGTTCAAGTCGCTTTCTTCGCAGTTCCAGCAACTCGACCAGCAGACCAACCAGCAGATCAGCGCCGCCGTGGACAGCATCAATTCGCTGGCCAAGAGCATCGCTGATCTGAACAGCCAGATCGGGAAGGGTTATGCCGGCGGTGCGGTACCGAACGACCTGTTGGACGCACGTGACCAGGCGGTGGCCCAGCTGTCGCAGATCGTCGGTGTGAACGTCACCCAGAACACCGATCACATGTATACGGTCTCGGTGGGCAACGGCCAGCCGCTGGTCAGCGGCACCAACGCCACCACGTTGAGCACGGCGAACAACCAGTACGACGCGTCACGGCTGGAAGTCGTCGGCCCCGGCGGCTCGGTGATCAGCAACCAGCTGGGTTCGGGTTCGCTCGGCGCGACCTTCGATTTCCGCACCAACGTATTGGACCCGGCGCGCAACCAGCTCGGCCGCGCGGCCATCGCGATGACGGACGCCTTCAACAAGCAGAGCGCGCAGGGCATCGATCTGAATGGTGCCGCCGGCGGCGATTTCTTCAGCATTTCCGACCCCGCCGTGTTCAACAGCACGACGAACAAGGGCACCGGCTCGGTGACAGCCACGGTCAGCGACGTCTCGAAGCTCGATGCTTCCGACTACATCATGCGGTACGACGGCACCAACTGGTCGGCGACCACGACGGCCGGTGTGACCGTTCCCATGACGGGCACGGGCACGGCCGCGGATCCCTTTGTGGTCGGCGGCCTGAAGGTCACCGTTGGCGCAGGTGCCTCCGCAGGCGACAGCTTCCAGATCCAGCCGACGCGCAACGCGGCCTCGACGATGGCCGTGGCCGTCAGCGATACCAACAAAATCGCCGCATCCGGCCCGCTGGCTGCCACCAAGGGCGCGGGAAACACCGGAAAGGGCGTACTCGGCAACCTCACGGTCACGGATGTCACGAATCCAGCGTTCAACACCCCAGCCACGATTACGTTCACCTCGCCGACGACCTATTCCATCAATGGCGGCGCCCCGCAGACTTACGCGGACGGCGACACCATCACCGGACCGGGCTGGACGCTAAAGCTGACGGGCGCGCCTGCCGCTAACGACACGTTCTCGGTAAAACCGGCGGGTTCGGCCAGCGGCGATAACGGCAACGCACTCGCCATGGCCAACGTCGCCACCAAGGGTGTGCTCGACAACGGCGTGACGACGGTGGGTAAGGCCTATAGCCAGTTGATCGCCCAGGTGGGCACGGCCGGTTCACAGGCGAACACCGCGCTGACGGCGCAGCAAAGCATTCTCGATCAGGCGACGGCGTCACAGCAGAGCCTGTCCGGCGTGAACATGGACGAAGAAGCGGCCAATCTCCTGCGTTTCCAACAGTCGTACGCGGCTGCAGCGCAGGTGATCAACACCGCCAACACGATCTTCAACTCCCTTCTAACCGCAGTGCAGGGCTGATTATGCGTATTTCGACATCCTGGAGCGCGCAGCAATCCGTCAACACGATGCTGGATCGCCAGTACGACCTGTCGCAGACCCAGCTCGCGCTCGGCAACGGCAAGGCTATCCAGACGCCTGCGGACAATCCTGCGGCGGCGGCCCGAGCGGTCGACGTCAGTTCGGCCAGTGCGCAGAACGACCAGTACACGCGCAATATCCAGTCGGCGAATACAAAGCTTTCGGCCGAGGAGAGCACCATTTCGTCAGCGGGCGATATCCTCGACCGCATCCGCACGCTCACCCTGGAAGGCATGAACGGCACGCAGACCGACGAGTCGCGACAGTCCATCGCCACCGAGCTCCGCCAGACGCTCGGCCAGCTCGTGGCCCTGGGCAACACGAAGGACGGGCAGGGCGAGTACCTTTTCGCCGGTAGCCGTACTTCCACCCAGCCGTTTACCCAGTCCGATCTCAGCGTCAGCTATGGCGGCGACCAGAACCAGCGCATGGTGGCGGCCGCGGCGGGCCTGCAGGTCGCCACGGGCGACAGCGGTTCCGATGTCTTCATGTCGATCCGTGGCGGCAACGGCACCTTTGTGACATCGGCTGGCGCGACCAATACCGGTACCGCGGTGGTCGGCGCGACGTCGGTGACGGATGCATCGCAATGGGATGGGGGTAGCTACACGGTGAACTTCACCTCGCCCACGACCTATGAAATACACGACGCGACGAATCCCACTGGCCCGGCGCTTTCGACAGGCACGTATTCGGGCGCCAGCGGTACGATCAATTTCAAGGGTGCCCAGCTCAATGTCACCGGCACGCCAGCCACGGGTGACTCGTTCGCTGTCGGGCCGTCCTCGTCACAGGATGTGTTCTCGACGGTGGCCGGCATCATCAATGCCTTCGAAACCCCGGGCGGTGGTGCGGGCATGAACAATCAGCTCAACGCGCAGCTGCAGAACCTCGACCAGGCACAGACGAGTTTCACCGACACGCGCACCAAGATCGGTGCCCGCATGAACATCCTCGATCAGCAGACGCAGATCAGCGCGGATACGTCGCTGCAATACGCCAGCACGCTGTCGGATCTGACGGAACTGGACGTCGCGAGTGCCGCCAGCAAGTTCTCTCAGCAGCAGGCCGCCCTCGATGCGGCGCAGCAGTCGTACGTCAAGATGCAGAATCTGTCGTTGTTCAACTATCTGAAGTAGAGACCGCGACATGTGGAAAGGAGGGCGGCCGATGGCCGCCTTTTTTCTTGGCCGCTCGTTGCCTGCCCGCTCCGCTCTTTGTAGGAGCCGATTCATCGGCGAGCTCTTCCTTCGGTGGGGGACTGAGGCCAGCAACCTCGATGTCGCGGCTGCGCCGCGGGCTTATTCACCATTCGCCGATGAATCGGCTCCCACCGAGCCCGCTTTGTTGGAGGGGGTGAGGCTAGCAACCTTGATGTCGCGGCTGCGCCGCGGGTTTATTTGCTATTCGCCGATGAATCGGCTCCCACCGAGCCCGCTTTGTTGGAGGGACTGAGGCCAGCAACCTTGTGGTTGAGCTGGCTTGAAAATAAGCCTAAACCCCGGGCGTCATGTGCCGATAAGGAACCCGACAGAGCCTGGGGCGCAGTTTCTTCCGGACCCTGATCAAGAAAGTTGTTGACAGGCAGAAAAAGTTCTCAAGTTTCTTCCCGGCGTGCCGTAAACCTCTCTGAGGCGGAAGGCTTCCATTACGGAACCCCGCCGGACTACGCCGCACAACCTCCGGCATTTCGGTTCCGCTTACAAAGGATTATTCCCATGGCTCTGACCATCAACACCAACATCATGTCGCTGAACGCTCAGCGTAACCTGGGCGCTTCGCAGACGAAGCTCGCCTCGGCTATCGAGCGTCTGTCGTCGGGTAACCGCATCAACAGCGCGAAGGACGACGCCGCCGGCCTCGCCATTTCGACCCGCATGACCACGCAGATCAACGGCCTCAACCGCGCCGTGCAGAACGCCAACGACGGCATCTCGCTCTCGCAGACGACCGAATCGGCTCTCGACGAAGTCACGAACAACTTGCAGCGCATCCGCGAGCTGGCCGTTCAGTCGACCAACGCTTCCAACTCGGACAGCGACCGCTCGGCTCTCGACGCCGAAGTCCAGCAGCGTCTGTCGGAAGTCACCCGTATCGCCACGCAGACCAACTTCAACGGCATGAAGGTCCTGGACGGCTCCGCCCAGAACCTCAGCTTCCAGGTCGGCGCGAACGTCGGTGAAGTCATCAACGTCAACCTTAACAGCGGCATGAAGGCCAACCAGGTCGGCCAGCTGGCCACCGGTTCGCTTGCCGCTGCTTCCTTCCCGAAGGGCCTGACGCTTGCCGCTGGCGACCTCACCGTCAAGGTCGGCGCCGGCGCGGTGGTGAATGTCGCGGCTGGTAACTACGGCAGCGTTTCCGACCTTGCCACCGCGATCAACAAGGCCGCTGGCTCGACCGTCGCTTCCGTCGATGGCACCACGGGTGAACTGTCCGTCACGGGCGGTGCGGGCAACGCCCTCACCTTCGGCGGCGCGGCTCAGGGTACGCTCGTCCTGCCGGCAACGGTTGCCGCCGGTGCCACGGGTGCTTCGACCGCCGCTGTCGCAAAAACCGCCACCAGCATCAACCTCGTCGCTGGCGACGCGTCCTTCACGGTCGGCGGCAACTCCTTCGACCTGACCGGCTCGTTCAAGTCCATGCAGGATGTGGCCGACGCGATCAACTCGAAGTCGGGCAAGGGCATCAATGCCTACGTGTCGACGGACGGCTCGCTGAAGTTCTCCTCGGCTTCCGAGATCACCGTTACGACGAGTGGCTCGGCTGCTGCGACCGCCCTCGGCATCACGGCACAGGACGACAAGGTCAGCACGACCCAGACCCTCGCCGACGCCAACGTCAAGACGGTCGACGGCGCGAACGACACGATCAACCGCATCGATGCCGCCCTGCAGTCGGTCTCCGACCTGCGCTCCACCCTCGGCGCGGTGCAGAACCGCTTCGATTCGACCATCTCCAACCTGCAGAACATCTCGCAGAACCTGACCTCGTCGAAGTCGGCCATCACCGACGCCGACTTCGCCCAGGAAACGGCGAACATGTCCTCGGCTCAGATCCTGCAGCAGGCCGGCGTCTCGGTCCTCGCCCAGGCCAACCAGAGCCAGCAGATCGTCACCAAGCTGCTCCAGTAATAGCTTTGGCAGGGTAATTGCTTAGTTGTCTGCGGCTGGTCCTCGCAAGGGGGCCAGCCGTCGACAAATTGGCGCCCAGGGCAGTGAGGCGTCCCCCAGGAGAGCTTCATGGCCACTACACCCGTCACACTCGGCTCCAGCTCCATCGACGTCGCGTCCATCGTCAGCAACCTCGTTGCTAACAAGCGCGCAGCGACGGACAAGGCGCTGGCCGCACAGGCCACCGACAACACCACCCAGGTTTCCGCGATCGGCAACTTCACGTCATCACTGACGAGCTTGCAGGCCGCGATCAAGGCGCTCACCGACGGTTCCGCGTTCACCACGCAGAAGACCTCGGTCGGCGACTCCACCATCATCGGCGCGAGCGCCGACGCTACGGCCCAGCCGAACGACTACAACATCGTCGTCAGCCAGCTGGCCACCGTGCAGAAGACGACATCCGCAGGCTTTACCGACGCGACCTCCGCCGCCGGTACGGGTACCCTGTCGATCTCCATCGGCGGCAAGTCGATGAACCTCAATGTCACGTCCGGCGCGAATTCGCTGCAGAACATTCGCGATGCGATCAACAAGTCCTCGGACAATCCCGGCGTCACAGCCAGCATCGTTACCGGTACGGACGGCGCCCATCTCGTCCTGACCTCCACCGCGACCGGTGCGGCGAATGCCTTTACGGTTTCCACCAGCGGCGGCGATGGCAACCTGTCGAAGCTGGATTTCGATCCGACGACGGATACGGCGACGACCAAGGCGCAGGACGCGCAGTTCACGATCGACGGTACGCCCGCCACCAGCACGACCAATTCGGTCACGGGCGCTATCGACGGTGTGACCCTCAGCCTGTCGAAGGTCGGCTCCAGCTCGCTGACCATCGCCAACGATCCGTCGGCGGTTTCCGGAGCGCTGCAGAGTCTGGTCACCTCGTACAACGCCTTCGTTTCCACCTATCAGTCCCTGACCAAGTACGACTCGACCACCAACGAGGTCGGTGCGCTCATCGGCGACGCCACGGTGACCTCGCTCAAAAGCCAGGTGACCAGCCTGATCGGATCCCAACTGGCGAGCAATGCGCCGGGTCCGACCTCGCTCAGCAACCTCGGCGTGTCGTTCCAGGTGGACGGTACGCTCGCTTTCGACCCGACCAAGCTGACGGCGGCGCTCGCGTCCGATCCCAAGGCCACGCAGAACCTGCTCAGTGGCGCGAACGGCATCGCGCCGAAGCTCGACGCCATGATCACCAGCTGGACCTCGTCCAGCGGCATCCTGACCGAGCGCACGGCCAATCTGAACCAGAAAGCCAAGGACATTGCGCAGCAGCAGAGTGACTATGACGTCACCATGCAGGACTACACGACGCGCCTGACCACGCAGTACACCGCGCTCGACACCATGATGACCAAGCTGAGCAGCACGAGCAGCTTCCTCCAGCAGCAGTTCGACGCGCTGTCCACGTCGAAGAACTGACCGGAAACCCCAGGACACACATATGGCACTCGGATATTCCCAAGGCGCTGGCGCCTATCAGCAGGTCCGTACCGGCGGCGGCGTCGAAACCGCCGATCCGCACGGCCTTGTGACCATGCTCATGGACGGTGCACTCGAGCGCATTCGTTTTGCACGCGGTTGCACCGTCAACGGCAACGTTGCTGGCAAGGGCGAGGCGATCTCCAAAGCCATCGAAATCGTCGGTGCCCTGCAGGGCGGCCTGAACCACAACGTCGAAACACCCCTGGTCGACCAGTTGGACAGCCTCTACGACTACATGAGTCGCCGGCTGCTTCACGCCAACGTGCATAGCGACATCACCGCCCTGGACGAAGTCAGCACCCTGCTTGGCCAGATCCGCGACAGCTGGGTAGCCATTCCGGTCGAAGCGCGCCAGGTGGCCGGGGCCGGCGCGTGAACGACACCGTCTGGTGCGATCTCGACCGCGTACTTAGCCTCACCGAGTCGATGCACGCGGCAGCGAGCGAAGGGCAGTGGGACGAGCTGGCCACCCTGGAAGCCGAGCGTGAGCCGGTCATCCGCAGCGGCAGCATGCGCGACACCCCCGAATCCATCGAATCGCTCAAGGCGATCATGCTGACCGACGGTCTGATCAAGGACCTGGTGTCCGCCGCCCGCGACGAGGCGGCTGCGGCGTGGGATGCCTCCCGACGCGTGCGCCGGGCCGTCGCCGCGTATAGTTCGTTCTGACCGACATTCCTCTGGCAGGGGGCGCCAAGCATGAGTGACGAAGGCTGGCTGGCATTTTCCGAACGCGTCGCCTGGGACGGGCGCTTCCACGCGACCTGCGAGGCAGGCCCGCGGCCCGAGGCCGCGGCGCTGGCCCTGATCAATGACCGTAATGCCAGTGTCCTCGTCGCGGTGTCTGCCTTGATGGACCGGCGCAGCGAGGCCAGCGAAGACGACAGCCCGCTGACCCAGGAAGTGGCCCGTCTCGACGCCAAGCTCAACGTACTGATGGAAATCGTCAACCGGTTGCTCCTGCCACAAACCGGTTTGCCGTCGCGCATCGCCCTTCGCTTCAACGCCTCCGGGGCTGTCCTGCCCTGGGATGGCCTGCCGCCCGTCGGCCAGCCTGTGCTGCTGAAGATCCACTTCGACGCCTGCCGGGCGCTGCCGCTGGAGTTGCCGGGCGTCCGCCTCGCGGGGCCCACGGATGGCAAGGGCTTCCTCGGCTTCGAGGGGCTTACCGAGCCCGTCCGTGACGGCATCGAGCGGCTGGTTTTTCGCCAGCACCGGCGTCAGGTGGCTGAGGCCCGGGCGCATTCCCGTCCGCAAGAACCCTCGGAAGGGTGAGGTGACATTTTGCGTCACGTGACGTTTGAACGTCGCGTGGCACCCTGCGTCACATTCGTGACGCGTGTCGTCAGCCTTGACGCGGTGCGGCCTCTTCACATGCCCTTGACCTGCCGAAAAGGTTTTCTTCACGGCGGCTGACGCCGCGACATAGCGTGAGTTCTTGCCGCGTCGCGCCGGATTTCCGACGTTGGCACGCTCCTTGATTGATACCTTGCAACGAAGCCGACGGGATTCCACCGCGAATCCTGCTCCGGCCCTTCGATCACACGCAACGTGAGGTATTTCAGGTGAAGTCTTCCAACTTTCTCGTCATCGAATCCGACGCTACCCGCGCAGAGAACATCGTCTCGGCGCTCGCCTTCCTCGGCTACCGTCCGGTGCTGGCGAACCGCATGTCGACATTCGACCCGAACGAGAGCTGGCGCGGTGCCTTCGTCGGTACCGTGGAAGACGAGAGCGAACTGGAAGGTTACCTGGCCAGCCTCGGCCGCCATGCGCGCAACCTGCCGCTGCTGGTGGCCGCCGACTCGCCGATGGCCACACCACTGATTGCCGGCGATGACGCCCGCAGCCAGAACATCGAGCTGATCGACGTGCCGCTGCGTTACGAGCGCCTCTCCGAAGCCCTCCGCGCCCTGCATTCGCGTGTCGAGCCGACCCCGTCCAGCCGTCGTCTCGTCGGCCAGTCCGGTCCGATGCAGCGCGTCAACGCGCTGATCCGCCAGGTCGCACCCTTCGATTCCAGCGTCCTGGTGCTCGGCGAGTCCGGCAGCGGCAAGGAGCTGGTCGCCCGCACCATTCACGACTGCTCRCCGCGCCGCGACAAGCCCTTCGTCGCGATCAACTGCGGCGCCATTCCCGCCGAACTGCTCGAGAGCGAGCTGTTCGGTCACGAAAAGGGTGCCTTCACCGGCGCCATCAGCACCCGCAAGGGTCGTTTCGAGATGGCCGAGGGCGGCACGCTGTTCCTCGACGAAATAGGCGACATGAGCCTGCCCATGCAGGTGAAGCTGCTTCGCGTGCTGCAGGAGCGCGTGTTCGAGCGCGTTGGTGGCAACCGTGCCCAGCGCTGCGACGTCCGCATCATCGCGGCCACCCATCGTGACCTGGAAACCGCGATCGAGCGTGGCGGCTTCCGCGAAGACCTCTTCTACCGCCTGAGCGTGTTCCCGCTCGAGATGCCTTCACTGAGCCAGCGCCTGGAAGACCTCCCGGCCCTGATCTCCGAGTTCAACCAGCGCCTGGTGCAGCGTGGCCTGTCATCCGTCCGTTTCTCGCCGAGCGCCATGAATGCGCTGTGCCAGCACCCCTGGCCGGGCAACGTGCGTGAGCTGTCGAACCTGGTCGAGCGCATGGCTATCCTCATGCCGCACGGCGACGTACGCGCCGCGGACCTGCCGGAAAAGTACCGCGGCGCACAGCCGATGGAAGAAGTCACCGGCGCCGCGCTGATCGCCATGATGGAAGCCGAGCCGGAACCGGTCACCGAGACGTTCGGTTTCGGCGAAAGCGATCCGGCGGTGCTCCCGCTGGGTGGGCTCGACCTGAAGGATCACCTCGCCGGCATCGAGATCGGCCTGATCCGCCAGGCATTGAATTCGGCTAACGGTGTGGTCGCCCATGCGGCCAAGCTGCTTCGCGTGCAGCGCACGACGCTCGTCGAAAAGCTGCGTAAGTACGGTTTGTCCGAGACCGCGCAGGTGGGCTGATCGCCCGCTGCGTGCATCGCGTTCGGTTGGCATAGCTCGTGCATCGAGTGTCAGTAAGCCGATAACGCGTTGGAAAACCGTCATGACCACCATCGATGTCAACAGCCTCCTGCTCCAGATGCGCCGCATCACCGCGCAGAGCGAGATGCCCGCCATTCGTGGCGTGGACGAGGCGGCAGGCGCCGGAAAGAGCTCGTTCGGTGACCTGCTCAAGCAGTCCATCGATGGCGTGTCCAAGAGTCAGGACAAAGCCGAGCAGATGGCGGCAGGGTTTGAACGCGGCGATCCGGGCATCGATCTGGCGCAGGTCATGATCCAGGGTCAAAAAGCCGACCTCTCGTTCCGCGCGATGAATGAAGTGCGCAACAAGATGGTCGATGCCTACAAAGAAATCATGAACATGTCGCTCTAAGCGGCATGCGCCTCCCGAAAGGACTGAAGTCGAACCATGGCAGATAACGGCGTAGCCACCACGGACAAGAACGACGGCAAGCGCATGGACTCGCTGAAGTCGCTGGCGCAGACGCCGGCGGCGCGGCAGATCTTCATGCTCGCCGGTATTGCCGGCGCGGTCGCCATCGGCATCGCCGCGGTGATGTGGTCACGTGCCCCGAACTACGGCCTGCTCTACGGCGGCCTGGAACAGAAAGATGCCGCCGCGGTAACCCAGGCCCTGCAGGCGGGCAACACGCCTTACACGCTCAGCACCGACGGCAGTTCCATCTTCGTGCCGGCCGCCGACGTGGCGGGTGTACGCCTCAAGCTCGCCGGCCAGGGTCTGCCGCAGGGCAGTGGTGCCAGTGCCCTGCCGCAGGCGGATTCCCCGTTCGGCATGAGCGACATGGCCGAGCGCTCGCGCTACCAGTCCATGCTCGAGAGCGACCTCTCCAGCACCATCGCAGGCCTGCAGTCCATCCGTGCGGCACGCGTGCATCTCGCGCTGCCCAAGCCGTCCGCCTTCGTCCGCGACAACAAGCCGGCCAGCGCCTCGGTCGTCGTTTCGCTCTATCCGGGCCGTCAGCTCGACCAGGGTCAGGTGGCTGCGATCGTGCATCTGGTCGCCGCCAGCGTGCCGGATCTCGATACGCGTCAGGTGTCGGTAATCGACCAGGGCGGCAACCTGCTGACCGTGAGCGATCCGGACAGCGCCTCGGCCATCGGCGACAGTCGCCTGCGCCTGTCCAACCGTATCGAAGCAACCTACACGCAACGCGTCGAAGACCTGCTGACCCCGCTTGTCGGCGCTGGCAAGGTACGGGCCCAGGTCTTCGCCGACCTCGACTTCTCGCAGACCGAGAAGGCCAGCGAAACGTTCAACCACGACAATCCGGCATTGCGTAGCGAGCAGACGAACAGCGAAACGCGTACGGATGCCGCGAACAACGGTGGTGTCCCGGGCGCGCTCAGCAACCAGCCGCCTAATACCGGTGCCAATGCGACGGCGGCCAATCCCGCCGCGGGCGGCGCCGCTGGCGCCAAGCCGGGCCAGAATGCCGCCACGCAGACCGCGCAGACGCCGACACAGCAGACGCAGAGCGCCACCCGCAACTTCGAACTCGACCGCACGGTCAGCCATGTCACCGATCCCGCCGGCAAGGTCGCGCGTCTGTCGGTCGCCGTGGTGGTCGACAACAAACAGGTCCCGGACAAGGACGGCAAAAGCAAGAGCGTGCCGTTCACGACGGAAGAAATCGCCCGCCTGACCGAACTGACCAAGAACGCGGTCGGCTTCAGTGCCGCGCGCGGCGACAGTGTCAGTGTGATCAACGAAGCGTTCCATGGCGTCACCGCCGAGGACGAACCGCAGTCCACGCCGTTCTGGGAACGCCCGGGCATGCTCGACCTGATCAAGCAGGGCCTCGGCGTGATGATCGCCCTCGTGGTCGGCTTCTTCGTGCTGCGTCCCATCCTCAAGGGGCTGCTCAAGCCGGCACCGATGATGATGAACAACGTAGCGCTCGCCGGGCCGATGCCGACGGTGTCGGTCATGGTTGACGATGACGACATGACGCCGGACCGGGTAAGCACGTCACCGCAGTTGGGCTCGCCCGCGCTGCTGGCTTACGAACAGAAGGTCAGCCTGGCCAAGCGCATGGCCGCCGAGAATCCTAAACAGGTCGCGCAGGTCGTGAAGAGCTGGGTATCCGACGATGGCGCTTGAACCGAAAGACGCCCTGACGGGCGCGCAACGGGCCGCGATCCTCCTGCTCACCCTGGGTGAGGAAGACGCCGCTTCGATCCTCAAACACCTTGGCGCACGCGACGTGCAGGCCGTCGGCACGGCCATGGCCGCGTTGAAAAACGTGTCCAAGGAACAGGTCGAAACCGTCCTGACCAAATTGCAGGAAGATGTCGGCCAGCACACCTCGATCGGCGTCGGAACCGAGGAATACATCCGCCGGATCCTGGTCAACGCGCTGGGCGAGAACAAGGCGGGCGGCCTCATCGACCGCATTCTCCTTGGCCGCAGCAGCAAGGGCCTGGAATCGCTGAAGTGGATGGAGAGTCGCGCCATTGCCGAGATGATCGGCCAGGAGCATCCGCAGATCATCGCGCTGGTCATGGCTCATCTCGAAGCCGACCAGGCCGCCGAAGTGATCGGTTACCTGCCAGCGCGCACGCGCAGCGATGTGGTCATGCGCATCGCCACGCTGKATGGCGTGCAGCCGCATGCCCTGAACGAGCTCGATGAAATCATGGAGCGTCAGTTCTCGGGCAACTCCAACAAGCTCAAGTCGGCCAGTGTCGGCGGCCTCAAGGCGGCAGCAGACATCCTCAACGCGATGGAAACCTCGCGCGAAGCCGAACTGATGGCGTCCATTCGCGGTATCGATACGGGTCTTGGCGAGCGTATCGAAGAGCTCATGTTCGTCTTCGACGATCTTGCCGATCTTGATGATCGCAGCATGCAGACCTTGTTGCGCGAAGTGCCGTCGGCTCGTCTCATCACCGCCCTCAAGGGCGCGGAGACGGCCATCCGAGAGAAAATCTTCGCCAACATGTCCAAGCGCGCCGCCGACATGCTGCGCGACGACCTCGAGGTCAAGGGTCCCGTTCGCCTCTCCGAGGTGRATGCGGCACAGAAAGAAGTGCTGGCCACGGCGCGTCGTCTCGCTGACGCGGGCCAGATCAATCTCGCCGGTGGCGGGGAAGAATTCGTCTGATGAGTCTCACCTCGATCCTTGCCCGGGAACGCGTCGACCAGTTCGAGCGATGGGAGCTGCCGGTCGTGGGTGGCCCGGATCCGCATGTCGCCCGCCCGGAAGTCGAGGACGAAGGTCCGCATCGTCCGACCGTGGCCGAGATCGAAGCGATCGAGCGCCAGGCGCGCGAAGAAGGCTTCAATGCGGGCCTCAATGAGGGCCGCGCCATGGCCAAGCGAGAACTCGCCGAGCAGGTGGCGCGACTGGAGGCACTTTTTGCCGCCGTTGAACGCCCGTTTGCCGAACTCGATCACGAGGTCGCAGGTGACCTCGCGGTCCTCGCAACGGTGATCGCCGAGCGCGTCCTCGGTTATGAAATCACCACGCAGCCGGAAAAGATCCTCGACGTTGTCCGCCAGGCCGTCGATGCGCTGCCCGCTGCGACGCGTCACCTCAAGATTCACCTCCATCCCGCCGATGCGACGTTGGTTCGCGAACACCGGGTTGGTCTCGATCATGAAGGGTCGATCGTCGACGATGCCGCGCTGGAGCGTGGCGACGTGCGCCTGGAAAGCGAGCAGTCGCGACTCGACGCTCGGGTACGCACGCGCCTTGCCGCTGTGATCGACAGCGTGCTCGAAGGCCAGGTCGATCCGTCGTGACGGCTGAGAGCCACACCGCCGCCCGCATCGCGCATTGGCGCGAGTCCCTCGCCGCCCAGCGTGCAAATGCCGAGCGTGTGCGTCCGCTGCAGGCGGAAGGGAAGCTGCGGCGTGTCGTCGGGCTTACACTCGAAGCCGTCGGTTGCGAAGCGCCGGTCGGCGCCCGTTGCATGGTCGCCGGTGCCGACGGCAGGCAACTCGAAACCGAGGTGGTCGGCTTCTCCGACGGTCGTCTGTTGCTTATGCCAACGGGTGAAATGCATGGCGTGCTGCCCAACGCGCGCGTGACGCCGGTGGCTGCCATCTCCGGTGTGCCGGTGGGCAACTCGCTGCTGGGCCGCGTCATCGGTCCGGACGGCGCGCCGCTGGATGGTCTGGGGCCCTTGCTGGCGCGCGAGCGTGCGCCGCTGCGTCGCGATCCCATCAATCCGATGATGCGCCGACCTATCGATACGCCACTCGATGTGGGCGTGCGGGCGATCAACGCCCTGCTCACCGTCGGCCGCGGTCAACGTATTGGTCTGTTCGCCGGCTCGGGCGTCGGTAAATCCACGCTGATGGGCATGATGACCCGCTTCACCGATGCGGACGTGGTCGTGGTCGGCCTTATCGGCGAGCGCGGTCGCGAAGTGAAGGAATTCGTCGATCACACACTCGGTGAGGAGGGTCGCCGCCGCGCGGTGGTCGTCGCCGCGCCAGCCGATGCGCCGCCACTCAGTCGCCTGCGTGGTGCGCAGGTCGCTACGGCGGTGGCGGAACATTTTCGTGACCAGGGTCTGCGTGTGCTCCTGCTGATGGATTCGCTCACCCGTTACGCCCAGGCGCAGCGTGAAATTGCGCTGGCTATTGGTGAGCCGCCGGCGACCAAGGGTTACCCGCCGTCGGTCTTCGCCATGCTGCCCGCGCTCGTCGAGCGAGCCGGCAACGACGCCGAGGGTCGTGGCTCCATTACGGCGTTCTACACGGTCCTCACCGAGGGCGACGACTATCGTCATGATCCGATCGCGGATGCGGCCCGCGCCATTCTCGATGGTCATATCGTGCTCTCGCGCGATCTGGCCGAGGCCGGCCACTACCCGGCGATCGACATTGAAGCGTCGATCAGCCGCGTCATGCCGGCCGTGGTCAGCAAGGACCACATGCGTTCCGCGCAGCGCTTCCGACAGGTCTATTCGGCATATCGGCAGCAGCGCGACCTGATTGCCGTGGGCGCCTACCAGAAGGGCAGTGATCCACGAACGGACGAAGCGATCGCGCTTTATCCGCGCCTGTCGGCCTTCCTCCAGCAGGAAACCGACGAGCCGGTGAACCTCGCCGATGCCGAATCCGGCCTCGCTGACACGACGAAGACCAACTGATGCCATCCCGCGCCGACCGCCTGCAACCTGTCGTCGATCTGGCCGAAGAGAAGGCCGAGGACGCCGTACGCGTGCTTGCCACGCAGCAGCGTGCGTTGGYCGATGCCGAGCACCAACTTGTCGAGTTGCGCAAATACCGCAATGAGTACGCCGAGATGCCGGACGGCATCGGCATCACCGCGTTGCTCAACCGGCAGCAGTTCCTGCAGAAGATCGACATGGCCATCGTGCAGCAACTTGGCGAGGTGCAGCGTCGGGAGCAGGCACTGGAGCACGCGCGTCTGCTCTGGACCGACGCGCGTGGCCGCGCGAAGGCGCTGGACTCCGTCACGACGAAGTACCGCGAACAAGAACGCAAATCGGAAGATCGCCGCGAGCAATCGCAGGCCGACGAACGCTCGCAATACCGCCGAAATCCCCGGGG
>NZ_JBFUIT010000055.1:0-17801 GCF_056401735.1 Luteibacter sp. P4_D7_3 | reverse complement strand
GCGGCCGCACCGTGTGCGGGCATATCGGCGCCTTCGCCCATTGGCATGGCGTGGACGACTTCGTCGAGGCCATCGCCAGCCGTCTTCACGACGTGCCGGAGCTGGCCCTGGTCTTCGTCGGCGACGGCAAGACGCTCCCCGCGGTGCGCGCCCTGGTCGCCGAGCGGGGCCTGAGCGACCGTGTGCTCCTGCCCGGCCGGGTGCCCCACGAGGACGTCGCCAGCTGGATCGCCTGCATGGACTATGCCGTGTTGCCGAATTCCAATCACTACGGCTCTCCCATGAAACTGTTCGAGTTCATGGGCATGGGCGTTCCCATGGTCGCACCGGATTACGCGCCGGTCGCCGAAGTGATCGCCGATGGCCGCACGGGATGGTTGTTCCCGCACGGCGACGCCGCCGCCTGCGTCGAGCGCGTGCTCAAGCTGGCCCGGCTGACCGATGAACGCAGGCGCGTGGGTCATGCCGCGCGTGACTACATCGCCAGCGAGCGGCAGTGGCGCAACAACGCCGAGCAGTTGCTCACCCTGGTGCCAGCCGGAGTCGCCGCGTGATCGTCCTCGCCCTGATCGTCTTTCTCCTGCTCGCTTTCGCCGCCGCGGTGACGGTGGCGATCCGCGCGCGCAACATGCAGTACTGGCTGTGGGGCTACCTCACCCGGCAAAAGCGGCCGGAGGTATTGGGCCCCGTGCACGTCATGTTCTGCTTTGTCGACCACTTCGAGCCGAACTGGGGCCGGGTAGACATGGACACGCAGCGCCGTCGCGTCGATCGCTGGTGCACCGACTACCGCGCCCTGGCCTCGCGTCACCGCGACGCCGACGGCCGCGTGCCGCAGCACAGCTTTTTCTATCCCGAAGAAGAATACGTGGAGGAGCACCTCGACAAGATCGAGTCGCTCTGTGCCGATGGCTACGGCGAGATCGAGATCCACCTCCACCACGACAACGACACGCCGGAAAACTTCGTCGCCACGATCGATCGTTTCAACCGGCTGCTGCACGACAAGCACAACGCGTTGCCGCGCGACCCGGTGACTGGCCAGCTGCGTTTCGCCTTTATCCACGGCAACTGGTGCCTGGATAACTCACGCGCGGATGGCCGCTGGTGCGGTATCAACAACGAATTGATCCTGTTGCGCGAGCTTGGTTGCTACGCCGACTTCACTCTGCCTTCGGCGCCTAGCGATACGCAGACGCGAATGTCGAATGCCATCTACTACGCCACCGACGACCCGCATAAGTGCAAGTCGCACGATACCGGCGTACGCATGCGTGTCGGCGGCGAGCCGTCGGGCGACCTGCTGATCGTCCAGGGCGTGCTCGGCCTGAACTGGAAGAGCCGCCGCTTCGGCATCATCCCGCGCATCGAGAACTCCGATATCCGCCGTGGCTCACCRCCCACGCCGTCTCGCGTGGACCAATGGGTGCGTACGGGTATCCATGTCGAAGGCCGGCCGGAGTGGACCTTCATCAAGATCCACACCCACGGCACGCAAGAGGGCGACATGGACACCCTCCTCGGCCAGCCTGTCGACGCCATGCACGATTACCTGGAGTCGACGTACAACGACGGCTGCGACTACGTCCTGCACTACGTCACCGCCCGAGAGATGTACAACATCGCCAAGGCCGCCGAAGCCGGCATGACCGGCGACCCCGGCCGCTACCGCGACTTCGAGCTCCCCAAACCCGGCAAAGCGGCTATCGCACCTGTAGGAGCCGATTCATCGGCGATCCTGCGGCAGCGGGAAAACGCCGTCGCAAACCCACTGCCGCAGTAACTCCGCACGACCACGCGACCACCCTAATTTGGTCTCTGCACGTCGCGAATGTGGCCGCAGGCCGAGCCCGTGCACTCCTTCGGACAGTACTGATTCGCGCAAGCCCTCAGACGAGGATCTTGCGGGCCAGGCTGGCGCTTGCCCGTGCACCATTCGTAATCCTCGGTATTTTCCTTGAAGCCGTCGCAATACTCCGAAAAATTAGGGTTCCTCGTATAGGAAACGCCGTCATGGATAATGGTTGCGATGGGGGAACCTGGCGAATTCGCATGTACAAAGACAGTCGGCTTGCTCGCACTACCTCCCCCAAGCAACAAATCAACACGTTCATCTAGATCCCTGAACTTTGCCAAAGATGAGTAAGTGTGAAACTTAAAATCAAGATCCACATCTTCCGACATAGGCACGTCCCCATCGATACCGTCGCGAAAATTCTCATACGCGCATCCGGACAGCTTATCGAAGGTCTTAGACGCGACATAAACTCGCTCGGTACCTTCTTCGAAAAATTCCCCATGCACCTTACGATCGTCAGCAGGTGTGGATGCGTCTTTCTCCCAATTCACTTTTTTCAGGCACTCAGGCGTGCTGTCCACGCTCGTAGATATATCGGCGACGGACGAAAGCGAAAAGAATACGCACAAAAAAAACAATACAACCTGGCTTCCGTGCTTCTTCATAACAGCTCCTTTTCAAATCTCGTGCAATGGACCCCCCTTGCCAAAGCATAAGTTCATTCATGCACCAAGCGATGATTTCTCGCAGAGCAAAGAATGATTTCAATTTTGAGCCCCTATCCTAATTTAGGGGAATGGTTTCCGATTTAGCCCATAGAAGTTAAACGACTTCGAACTCCCCAAATCCTGCTGTTGTAGGAGCCGATTCATCGGCGATGGGGGTTACGACACGGTTTGGATCGCCGATGAATCGGCTCCCACCGAGCGAGAGCCACACGTTACGGCTGGCCAAACCGAAGCCGCGTATCCGCGACACTAAAATCGCAATACTCATTCTCGCAGCCGATCAGCTTCGGATCGTGCGTCGCAGGCCCACGCGCGCCCGTACACAACGCATAACGAACCGCATCCGTCTTGAGCTCGTCACACGCTCCGGGATACTGAGGCGACCTTACGTAGATAAGCCCCCGGTGGACGATCCTTCCTGCCGGTCCGCCAGACGCGACACCCACTTGCACCAGGCAGCCCGCGAGCTCGTCGAATGCCTCCGCGGAGATAAAAATCTCATCCGGATCGTCCTGGGCGCCAAACGCCGTCGCCTTCCAGTCCACCTTTCTGAGGCAGCCGGATGCCTTATCCCTGGTCTCATGGGCCACGCTCGCCGCGGACCAGACTGCCAGAAGAACGCACGCCATCCATAGCAGTGACCTGCTTCCCTTGCCGTTCATCGCCACTCCCCTTTACCGCCGCAGCCGGGTCAGGCTGCATGGAACGCTTCCTGGCGGAGAATCTTTCACCGCGTCCGTACAGGGTGCGTGAACGGGCGAATTCCTTGCCTTGTCGCTAGCACCCATCGCCGCTGAAGCGGCTCCTACAGAAGAGACATGCGGCTCTTAGGACTGCGCCCGAGATCACGCCGGCGCAGCCACTGAACACTACTGTCGCCGGCAGTGAGAGCGAGCCGCTCCACTGCTCCGGTGGTCCGAAAGCCTCGAACATCACGATCCCCAGTATGGCCACGGACAGAAACGTCACCAGCCAAAGCGCGTACGCCAATAAGTCGGTGAGCGAGCTGTACTTGAGGAACCCGACGAAGCTCAATGCGAAGACGACTGCCCCGACGGCGGGCGCCGATCGGAAGCCATCGTGCCCGACGCAGACCAACAGTGCGCCCCCGTCATACGACGATACACAACGCAACAGCACGGGGACCACGGCGAACATCAGCGCGGTCCAGGGCGCCGGGTAGCGCCTCACCAGGGCAGCCGAGACGGCCGCGATCATCGATTTCTTCCAGATCATGGGCCGGAAGACTAGGGGTCCCCCGCAGCATCGGATATCGGATCATTCTGAAAAATGTGTCCGATTGCACGATGGAATTGTCTAACAGGCAGGCGATCCCCTAGCATCCCGACCATGTCCCGCACCCTTCCCACGCTGCTTCAGCGCCTGCGCCGCCACAAAGGGGGCTGGTTGCTATTGATCGCGGCGCTGATGATCAAGATCGCGGCGGGAACCGTGTGCGTGCTGGACGGCCCCCGTGTGGCATCCAACGTGCCGCCCGGCGATCACACAACGATCGAGAGCGTGGTCGCAGCGGCGACGTCGTCTGCGGACGAGGGTGACACATGCCTGCTCGGTGAAGCTGGCGGCTGCCACTGTGCCTGTGCGCACGCGACGGCGTTGCCGGCGACCCTGCCTGTTCTGGCCGCTGTCATCGGCTTGCCCGCCGTCGTCAGCCATCTACCGGCGGCGCCGAGGCTGCTGTTCAATCGTTCGCCGCTACGGCCTCCTATCGCCTGAAACCCTCGTCTCCGACGCTCGCCCGATAAATCGGGTGCGTCGATCGTTGCTGGTTTTCAGGAGATTTCCCCATGTTCTTGTTGCGTGCAGCGCCCTGGGGCGCCGTGTGCGTGTTCCTTGCCGCCACTGTTTCCGCTTCTCCTTATGCGGAGGACCCAGCGCCAGTCCTCCTCGCGCCTCCCGCGCTGCAATCCGCGGTCCATGACCTGTGGGCCAACAGCCCGCAGGTGCAGCTTGCCGACGCGGCCCTGCGCGCCGCTCAGGCACGTGCTCGCGCCGCCGCCCAACCGCTCTACAACCCCTCGGTGCAACTGGAGGGCGAGAACGCCGACGTCGATCGCCGTACGGTCGGTGCGAGCCTGGCGCTGGACCTCTCCGGCAAACGCCGGGCCCGGACCATCGAGAGCGATGCGGACGTGCGGGCGCGGCAGGCAGCCTACACACTCGCGCGTCGTGATATCGCCGCGGACTGGTTGAAGGCCTGGGCCGGCGCGATGCTGGCGCGGGAACAAACCGAACTGGGTCGCCGACGCCTGGCCCTGATGGGACGTTTCGACGAGCTCGCCGCCCAGCGTCTGAAGGTGGGCGACATCAGCAGTTCCGAACGCGACCTGGCGGCCCTGGCCCTCGGCGAGGCGCAGATCCAACAGGCGTCCCTGGCGGGCCAGGAGGCTGCGTCTGTGGCGGCCCTGGCCACGGTCGGCGGGGACGCAGGGGACGCGCTGCCCGGACTGCCTCCGGCCCTGCCGCCGAGCGCCGGGCTAGTCGTTCCTGTGGCGCTGACCGACCGCCCGGAGTGGCTTCAGGCACAAGCGGATCAGGACCGTGCCGAGGCCGGCGTCGTGGTCGCCCAGCGCGCGCAGCGGCCCGATCCGACGGTGAGCCTGACCGGCGGGCATGTGCGAAGCGGCACGCGCACCGATCGTGTCGTCGGCGTCAGCCTTTCCATTCCGATTCCGATATTGAACACCGGTCGTGCCGAGATCGCCGCCGCACAAGCTGACGCCGACGCGGCTTTCGCCTCACGACGGGCGACCACGCTGCGCTCGAACGCCGGCCTCACGCAGGCCCAGGCCACCTACACCGCCCTGCGTGGCGCGGCGGAATCGTTCCGGCAAAGCCGCGCCAACGCCTTCGACGAACGCATCCAGACCCTCGAGAAGTTGTGGCAAGCCAGCGAGATCGGCACCTCGGACTACCTCGTGCAACTCAAACAGAGCCTCGATACGGCGCTCTCCGGCCGCGCGCTGGAAAGCCAGACCTGGCAGGCCTGGTTCGATTACCTCGCCGCCTCCGGTCGTCTGACCGAATGGATCGACGGACCCTTCAAGGACACTTCCCGATGACGACGCCACTGCTCCGTTCTACCGTCCTGAGCCTCTCGCTTACCGTGTTGCTCGGCGGTCTGTCCCTTGCCGCATGCGCGGAAGATGCCCGTGCGACGGCCGCCGATGAGCCTGCGGCGAGCAACCCTCTCGTCCTCGATGCCGCCGCGATCAAGACCGCCGGCATCGTCGTCGACACCCTTACCTTCCGCACCGTGTCCGACCAGTTCAAGGCACCCGGCGAGGTCAAAGTCGACGCCTACAACACCGTACTGGTCTCGCCCCGGGTCGCGTCCCAGGTCGTCGCCCGCAAAGCGAGGCTGGGCGACATCGTCACTGCCGGCGCACCGCTCGTCGTGCTGTCCAGCGTCGAGGTGGCCGAGACACAAGGCCAGCTCATCGTAGCCAGCCAGGATTGGCAGCGCGTGGCCGCACTCGGCGCACAGGCGGTCTCGGCGCGTCGCTATAACGAAGCCCTGGTGCAGCGCGACCAGGCCAAGGCAAAGCTCAGGGCATATGGCTTATCCGAGGGGCAGATCGCCCATCTGATCAAGCGAGGCTCGTCCGCAGCGGACGGTAGCTTCGAGTTGCTCGCCCCGCGTGCCGGACGCGTGACGACCGATGCGTTCCTGGTCGGTGAACGGATCGAACCTGGCCGTCCTTTGTTCACCCTGGTCACCGAGTCGTCCGTGTGGGTCGAGGCGCGCCTGTCCCCTGCCGCCGCCGAACAGGTGAAGGAAGGCGATACGGTAACGATCGTCGCGCACGGCAGCGAACTACCCGGCAAGGTCGTGCAGCGATCGCACCAGACGGATGAAAAAACCCGCACCGTCGATGTCCGCATCCAGGTGGCCAACGAGAAGGACGTGCTGCACCCAGGGGAGCTGGTGGAGAGCCGCATCGCCATCACCTCGAACACGCGGCAGCTGGCTGTGCCCGCCGAGGCCGTCGTGCTCTTGCAGAACCAGGCCACGGTCTTCGTCCGCGGCCAGAAGCCCGGCCAGTTTGAACCGGTCCCGGTGGAGGTGGGCGACACACGCGACGGCTGGACCGAAATCAAGCAGGGTCTCGCTGCAGGCGCGCCCTACGTGCGCAAAGGCGCGTTCGCGCTGAAGGCCCGTATCCTGCGTTCGCAGCTTGGAGAAGACTGATGCTCGAGCGTCTGGTCGAACTCTCCCTCAAATACAAAGTGCTGGTCCTGATCATCTTCGCGGTGATTGGCTTGGTCGGTTTTCAGGCCGTTCGCACCTTGCCGATCGATGCCTTCCCGGACGTCACGCCCGTGCAGGTGAACGTCTACACGGAGGCCTCGGGTCTCGCCGCCGAAGATGTCGAGCAGTTGCTGACGACTCCCGTGGAGTCGGCACTTGCCGGCCTGCCGAAGGTCGAAGAGATTCGCTCCGTCAGCCTTTTCGGTCTGTCCTACGTCTCTGTCTACTTCACCGATGACATGGACATCTACTTCGCTCGCCAGCTGGTCAACGAGCGTCTGCAGCAGGTCGGCGATCGCTTGCCGGCGGGCTATGGCAAGCCGGAGATGGGTCCCAATACCTCGGGCCTGGGACAGGTGTTCTGGTATACGGTCGAGCGCGCCGATGAAAAACTGAAGAACGCTCCTTCGGACATGGACCTGCGCACCTTGCAGGACTGGACTGTGCGGCTGATCCTGCGCACGGCACCCGGCGTGGACGATGTCACCTCCTGGGGCGGCCAGGAGAAGCAGTATCAGGTGCAGGTCGACCCGATGCGATTGATCGCACACAACCTTGGTTTCAAGGAAGTGATGCAGGCACTGGAAGCCAACAACGCCCAGGTCGGCGGCAACTTCATCGACGTGGGTCGTGAGCAGTACCTGGTTCGTGGCCTGGGCCTGGTCAGGAATGCCGCCGACATCGGCAATATCGTCCTGAAGACCGACGACGGCACACCCATCTACGTGCGCGACGTCGCCACCATCATCGAGGCGGGCGCCCCGCGTACCGGCGCGGTCACTCGCGATGGCAAGGAAGTCGTGATGGGCCAGGCGCTGGCCCGTATCGGCGAGAACGCCAAGAGCGTGGTCGATGCGGTGAAAGCCAAGCTGGACACGGTCAAGCAGTCGCTACCCGCCGGCACCACCATCAAACCCGTCTACGAGCGCACCGACCTGGTCAATGCGGCGGTCGGCACCGCGGTGCGGGCGCTGGTCGAGGGTTCGATCCTCGTCGCTATCGTCCTGTTCCTGTTCCTGGGCGAATTGCGCAGCGCCCTGATCGTCGTGGTGACCTTGCCACTGGCGATGCTGATCGCATTCATAGGCATGGAGAAGGCCGGGCTCTCAGCCAATCTCATGTCGCTGGCGGGCCTGGCGATCGGTATCGGCATGATGGTCGATGGCTCGGTGGTGATGGTCGAGAACGCCTTCCGCATCATGGCTGAGCGCAAAGCGCATGGCGGGCACGTCGACAGGACCGCGGCCGTGCTCGAGGCGGCCCGTGAAGTGGCAAGCCCGATCGCGTTCGCGATCGGCATCATCATCGTCGTCTTCCTGCCGTTGTTCAGCCTGCAGGGCCTGGAAGGCAAGATGTTCAAGCCGATGGCCTTCAATATCACCTTCGCCATGGCCGGCTCGTTGATTCTCGCCCTGACGCTGATCCCCGTGCTCGCGGCACTCATGCTCAAGCCGAAGGCGGAAAAGGACACCCGGTTGGTCGCGTATCTGAAACGCGGCTACGCCCGTGTACTGATCTGGTCGCTGAGCCACCGCAAGGCGGTGATCGGCATGGCCGTGGCAGCGCTGGTCGGCAGCCTGGCACTCTTTCCGTTTCTTGGTAAGGAGTTCATGCCCAACCTCCGGGAGGGGGCGATCATGTGGCGAATCACCTCGATTCCCTCCGCCTCACTCGAGGAATCGATCGATATCTCCAACCAGGTCGCGCAACGAATCAAGGCGACGTTCCCCGAAGTCGAAACGACCCTTTCCATGATCGGCCGCGCGGAGAAAGGCGAGACCGCCGACGTGAATTACATGGAGGTCTACACCCCGCTCAAGCCGAAGGACCAGTGGCGCGCAGGACAAACGCTGGAAAGCATCGAGGAAGCGATGCAGACCGAACTCACGGCTATCCTTCCGACCGCCGTGGTCAGCTATACGCAGCCGATTCAGATGCGCATCGAAGAGCTCATTTCCGGCGTGCGCGCGACCCTGGCATTGAAGCTCTACGGCAATGACCTGGCCGAACTGGATCGGCTGAGCGCGAGAATCAAGGACACCCTGGCCACCGTGCCCGGCGTCGCGGATCTGGGCCTGGAAGCGAACATCGGCAAACCGCAGATCCGCATCGAAATCGACCGTGATGCCCTGGCTCGATACGGCCTCAACGCGGACGACATCCTCACGGTGGTCCGTAACGGTATCGGTGGCGAACCCGTGGGTACCTTGCTCGACRGCGTCAAACGCTTCGATATCGCTGTTCGTCTGAACGACGCGAACAAAGCCTCATTGTCCGCCATCGAACGGATACCGGTCCGTACGCCTTCGGGCGCACTGGTTCAGCTGTCGCAGGTCGCCAGGGTCAGCACGGCCGAAGGCTACTCGTTCATCCGCCGCGAACAGCTGCAGCGGTACGCGGTGATCCAGATGGACGTGCGCGGCCGCGATATCGATGGCTTCGTCCAGGAGGCCAACGCCAAGTTGGCGCAGGCCGTGAAGCTGCCGACCGGCTATTACACCGAATGGGGCGGCGCCTTCGAGAACCAGCAGCGTGCGTTAAAGCGCCTTTCGATCATCGTGCCGGCGACGATCTTCTTCATCTTCGTCCTGCTCTACACCGCCTTCAATTCAGTGCGCTATGCGTTCCTGATCCTGGCCAACGTGCCCTTCGCCGTGATCGGGGGCATCGTCGGATTGTTCGTCACCGGGCAGTACCTCTCGGTGCCCTCTGCCATCGGCTTTATTGCCGTGTTCGGCGTAGCGATGTTGAACGGCATTGTCCTGGTGAGCTTCTTAAACGAGCAGCAGAAGGCGGGGTTGAGCGCGCGCGATGCGGTCATCCGGGGTACGGCACTGCGACTACGCCCCGTATTGATGACCGCCAGCGTGGCGATCCTTGGACTGGTGCCCATGTTGCTCTCGTCCGGCGTCGGGGCAGAAACGCAGCGACCGTTGGCGACAGTCGTCGTGGGCGGGCTGATCACCTCGACGTTACTCACGCTCGTCTTGCTTCCCCTACTCTACGACTGGATGGAGCAGCGCAGGGTCACACGAGCATCCCTTTCCTGACAGGAGCACACCCATGTCTTCCACATTCGATGATACTGAGGCCAACGGCGACGGCGATCTCACCGATCTGCTGGGCGAACTACGCGTCCTGCTACCGGCTTCGCAACTCCTATCGGGCTTCCTGATTGCCGTTCCGTTCGCGCCCGGCTTCGCCAGGCTGGTCGGGCACGAGCAACATATCTTTCTTGCGACCTTCGTCTTCTCGCTGATCAGCCTGGTCATGCTAAGCGGGCCGGCGATCCAGCATCGGCTGATCCGCCCACTGCGCGACCGCGAGCAGTTCAAGGTGATCGCGGGACGACAGATGCTGGCGGGCGCGGTGACGCTGGCTGTCGCCCTGGTGCTGGTCACCCAACTGGTGTTGTCTGCGGTGATGGGCGACACCTTGGGCAACATCGCGGCAGCAGCACTCGGGACGCTGATTGCGCTGATGTGGTGGGGCCTCCCCTGGTGGCTACGCGGTCGCGGGCACGTCTAGCTTGTGCACCCTCTGGATGCAAGGGCACGGACAGCGCGAACCTTCAATGACTTGCGTTCTACCCTGCCCTTTCTTCGTAGCGATCGACCTCGCCATGCACTTGAATCAGAGGCCACAGAAAGTGACGATCAAGCCACATCCCAGCCTGCGCAAAAGGAGAATGCCGTGGCAGACCGTGCTCCCTCATGGATACGTGAATCCTTCGAAAGCTTCGCCCCTGGCCTCATTATGAAAGATGAGATGCCGGGTACCTGGCTATCCATCCGCACCGATACACCTGGCGAGCATCGACTCACCGACCTCTACGCGGCTGTAAAGCCCCTGCCTTCCTATGGCGATGGTACCTACGTTTTGCTGAGTGGTCCGGGCTTCGTTTCCTTCAGACTGAACAAGCCGGTCGCGAGTATCTACTTCGGCATCTGGTCATCGAGTGGGAACGGCGGCGCTGTACACGCCCGGTATTTTGGTGCGAACGGCAAAACTCTCGAGGAAATCGACCACGACGTCGTGCAGACCGGTAGTTACGGCTACTACACCTATTCCGCCGACGTCATCGCCGGCGTGGAGATCTCACGGAACGGGGCCTCGCCCGACCGTGTCTGCATCGACAACTTCGCCACGTTTGACGACGATCAGCTGAAGACACTGAAGGCGCACAAAAGGACAAACCTGACGATCGAAGATCTTTCTCGCTAGCGTCGCGATCGTGGCTGTTTGCCGACGTCGCATTCACGATGCGCCAAGACGAAACGCGAAGCCGAAGTACCGATCCAGTGAGCGTTCCGGATGAAACGGAATGATGCAGGACCGTAGTGGATTCTCCCAGCGGTCCTGCAGTTCGTAGCCGAGCTTTGCGAGGCCACCGAGGAATTCCCGTTCCGCCGTGATCCGGTACGGACAACACGCCGTACCGATGTTCTGCACCGTGAAATACGACTCACGCATATGGATGGGCACGGAATTGAGCAGCAGAAACTTCGGCTTACGGGCCATCGCCGCGAGTGCATCCTCGAGCGAATAGCTCAGGTACTGCAGCGATCCGGCGGCAAACAGTACGTCGGCACCCGAGGCTGCCCCCACCTCATCGGCAAAATGCAGCCTTCGGGAGGGATCGTGCTGGGTCGCCCATTGCGCTCCGGATGCGTTCACTGCGGGCACGTCCATCACCGTCCAGTTCAGGCTCGACGGATAGGCCAGGTACTTCTGATAGGCGTAGTAGGCGATGCCGATATGTCCACCGATATCGAAGACACGATGTGCACCTTCGGCGAACCAACGGCCCAGCCAGTAGATCATCGGATAGTCGTTAATGAAGATCCGGCGGGTCCGCTCACGATACAACTCGGCGGACTCGGTATTGTCGTAGCCACTGACGCTCGACGGCGGGATGCTCGCCTGGGCCTCGTCGAAGGAGGCGAAGACACCCCGGTAGAGATGGTGCGTCAGGGCATGGTGGGCGAAGAATCGCCGGGTGTAACGGGCTTCCTGAAACTGGCGTAGCAACGGCAGCCGTGCCGTCGCCTCCGTACGGGTGGAGTCGACATGGGTGTTCATGGACAACTCGTGCAGCTTCGGCAACGGCAGCATGCGCCGACCCATCCTTGCCGAATATACCTCCCGCGATTTAGGTCGTCCGACCTAGGGATTTCTTTCGAATATCCGAGCGCACGCGGTGCAGCCCCCGGTAAACCCATCGAACCGGGCCGACCATGTGAAAACCCGCGGTCGCGCGAGTGGAACGCACGACGTACAGTGAACCGCAGGATTCGACGCGAGTCGCGAGAAGACGCTTGTACTGGTTGTCACCGTAGCCAAAGCTGACCCGTTCCCCCGGAAAGCGATCGATCAGGGCCCGCACCGCCTGGAACACGGCGACCGATCCTATGCCGACCTTTGCTACCTCGTCGTCGTAGCCGAGGTCGTCGACGAGATACGTGCCGCCAAGACGATAACCGTGCACATAAGCGAGTGGCCTGCCGTCCCGAATCACGACGTGACCGATGAGGTGCCCCGCGTCAGCCAATCGTTGGAACAAGGCAAGGCGTTGGGGTGCCTCCCAGTCGATCGGCAGATCGGCGTGATGCCAGGTTCGCGCGTAGAGTTCGTTCATGAGCCGGCAGTACTCGGCCATCTCATCGCCGCGATTGAAGACGCGCAGCGTGGCGTCGCCACCGAGCTTGCGATAGGCGCGGCCGACTCGCTGGACCTGATCGGCGCGTTTCTTCTTGTCCATCCCCGCAAGCCACGCCTCGGAGGACGGCTGCGGATCGATCGACCAATGAACCTGATCCAGAAGGTTCGCCGCCACCGTACGGAAACCGCCCCCGTGAGACAAGGCAGCTGCCAATCGATTGGGCAGGTCGGCTTCCTGGATGCGCAGCACGCAGACGCTGCTGTCGCCGGCAAGCTGCCGTGACACCAGAAGCTCCACCGTCGCACGTTCTTCGTCGCTGGCGACGACACCGGAGCCCAACAGGCGCAGCGCCGCACCCCGGTAAAGCCTGACCTTGCGCCCGGCCAGATCGAGTCGCGCGGTGTGATCGATCGCCAATAGCGGTGCGTAGCCGGCGACACGACCCTGGCTGTCGCGCACCACGATCACATGAGGCACGGTGCCGTCGTCCCGACTCTCGACCTCGAAAGCGATCCAGTCCGGATGTTGCACGATGCCACTGGCCGCTCCGGGGCGTTCGGCCACAGCGGCGAGTTCATCGCGTATGGCGCGAAGCTCATCGACTGTATGCAGGATGATGCTCAGGTAAGTCATGGACTGGCCTTCACCGCGGATGGCTGGACGAACTGAAGGGCACGCAGGAAGACACGGCCTGGCGGCCCCAGACGGCGGCTGATGCCGGCCATCAACTGCAGGTCGTCATTTGTCCAGTAGCGAACGATGACGCTCATGGGAGCGTAGACGGCGAGAAAGACGGCCGCGCCCGCCAGGAAACCCAGGCGCGAGGGCGTCGCCATGGTGGTGCCCCACGCCGCGGCAGTCGCCACGAGGCCGACCGCGAACAATCGAGCCATGGCGGCGACCGGCAGCGCGCCGCTGGTCGCCTTGCGCAGGTAATGAATGGCCAGCGCCATCTCGACGATACGCGTGGCCGCGTACGTGACGACCGCCCCCGCGAGACCGAACATCGGAATCAGCGCCACACCGAACACGGCATTGGCAGCGACGGCGACCGTTGCGATGCGTATGCGATCGTCCTGGCGATCCACCACGGTCTGGAAGGCGGCGATGCCGTTGCCGATCAGCAGCAGCCCACCCAGGACGAGGGTCGCTTCGATCGCCGGGATCGCGTCTACATAGCGATTGCCATACATCAGCCTGACGATCTCTGGCGTGGTGACCAGGCCGAGGCCTGCAATAGCGATGCCCACGGCCCAATAGAAACGGGTGGCCTCGGAGAGGAAGCGTGCCGCACGCGCTGTGCCGCTCTCGCCGAACGTCTTCGCCATGTAGGGCAGCAGCGTTGAGGTAAGACCCACCGAAAACAGCTGAACGGCGCCACGTGTCAGCGTCCCGGCGATGGCGAAGTAACCGACGGCCACCGAACCCGAAAACGTGTTCAGCAAGAAGACCTCGATGGTGCCCACACGGAAGGAGCCCATCAGCACGAGGACCGCGGTCAGCTTCAGATGTCGATTCACCCGGGCGTTCGTGGCCGGGGGAATCGGTCCGGGTGYGAACGGGCGACAATAGTGGCGGTACGAGAGACGGTTGACGAGATTCAGCAGCAGACAGGCGACGGCGAACAAGGCGACGAAGGTCACCAGGTCCGCGTGTAACACCATGGCACCCAGCACGAAGAGCATGCCGACGACGCCGCCGGCCACCGTGGCGATGGCCTCCGGCTCGAAGCGCTCCTGACCCTTGCCGATGGCCACGAGTACCGCATAGTTGGACTTGGCGACGACCGCGATCACCACCAGGACCATGATCGGTAGCAGCGAGGTGCCCCACTCGGCCGGACTGGCAAGAGCCGCGATGGCGGCGAAGAGTCCGATAACGACCAGCGAACTGACGGTCTGGATGCGCGAGAATCGCGCGGCGAGACTGGACGCGAGCCCCGGGTCGCCCATGCCGTCCGCCTCGGCGATGAACTTCGTCGACGAGGTGGTAAGCGCATGGTTGGAACAAACGATCAGCCAGCCGCAGAGCCAGACCGTAAACGCATAACGACCGAAATCCGCCGGCCCCAATGAACGAGCGATCCAGACGCTCATCAGCAGCCCGAGCGCATACTCGATATACGTCGACACCGTGACGATACCGATACTGCGCAACACGGCAACGCGACGGTTCATGGCGCGCTACCGAGAAGGTTCGACGGATGCGTGAGACCGGAGCCCGGAGGCTGCTTCATCATCCACTGCGCGACGCCGGCACCGCGATTGTTCCAGTTGAATCGGCGCAACGTGTCCGAGATGGACGCGCAGGACTCGCTATACGACGACGAAAGCGCGGCGAAGCGCTTCTTCAACGCCRCCGCCTTCGCGGGATCTTTCTCGAAGTAGTACGCGGCGGCCACCGGCAACCCCAGCTCGACCGTATGACCATCGCTATACCATCCCTCCGACTCCTGGATCTTCATCAGGGCGTCCGTCTTCGCGTGCGACGAGGACCAGTACCAGGCAATCTGCCCTCCGGCGCCGGAGCATTCGTTGCGCCAGTCGTGCGGATGGACGAGTAACGAGGGATCGATCCAGCCGTAGCGCTCGAGATACGCGCCGAAGGCGGTGATCATCGGCGGGATGCGGGCATCGTCCGTCACGAGCCACGCGTGCCACAGGCCGTCCACGATGTTCTCGCTCATCCACGGCGAGGCACCCCGCACATCGTCCGCGCCGCCCGGATCGTTCTCATGCATGTTCCAGCTGTTCCGCCAGGAGCCGTCGACGCCCAGCCCGTCCGGATTGGCACGCTGCTGGTCGCTCAACCAGCCGACGCGTGCTTCGATCCGCTCKCGATAGCTTTTATCGCCAGTGAGTTCAAAAGCCGCCACCGTCTCGATCAGGCCCAGTCCGGCGAGGCGCTCGGTGAAATAGTCATCGGGATGCTTGTAAGGTCCCGGTGCGCCGTTCCAGCCACCGCTGTTCCACAAGTCGGCCATCTTCGCGACCGTGGAAGCGTCGTGCATCGAGTCGTCGCCGGTCAGCGCGACAGCGAACAGGATCGGCTCGATGTAGACGTACTTGACGTCGCAGGGTTTCCCGTCCGGCAGCCAGCCGCCACCGCAGATCGGACTCACAGCCGGCCCGTCACGCTTGATACCCGCCATATACCAGCGATAGCTCTCTTCGGCCGCCTCGAGGTAGTCCGCTCGCCCGGTGCGTACATAGGCCTTGAACAGGGTCGACGGCCGGTCGAACAGCCAGGCGGTGGTGTCCTTGACCGGCATCGCCGCCGCCCATTTGAACTGCGCATCGACATAGCGTGCATAAGGTTCGTCGCGCGTGGCGACAGACTGGGGCCCGGCGATCAGCGACGCGGTGAGCCACTCGGGCGTCAAGGTGCCCAGCGCCGCGGGACGATCCTTGACCATCCCTCGTGAATACGGCCATGCCGGCACGTCGGCGGTACGGGGCTGGCCCAGCGCGAAATAGTACGCCCCTGGCGCCGCCATGAACTCGGCGCGCACGGCGCGAAGGCTGCCATCACGGAAATGCCAGGTGAGCATGCGTGTTACCGAGGCGGGCACTTCCTTGCCATGTGAGTCGAGGATGCGCAGCTGCCCGGTGTCGCGCAGCGCGCCAGGCGGTAACGGAATACCGACGGACACAGGCAGGTTGTCGCCCTGCCCGGCGATACGCTGCACGTTGATGCGTTGCGCTGCGACCACGCCAGCCTCAGCGGAGCGAGCGCCCTGCGATGCCAGGGGCGCCGTGAGCGCGAGCAGGCAGCCGATCACGAACAGCGAATGAGTTTTCATGCCACCGACGCGGTGGGCAGGTTCGCGCCGGCCAGGTGGTACTCCCAGGTCAATGCGGTGCGCACGATGAAGTCGAGGTCGTCATAACGTGGCGTCCAGCCCAGCTCCTGGCGCAGCCGGTCGCTGCAGGCGATGAGCTTGGGGATATCGCCGGGCCGCCGTGGCAACTCGATGATGTTGAGGGCATGACCGCCGACGCGCGCAACGGCATCGACGACTTCGCGCACGCTATAGCCGTGACCGTAGCCGCAGTTGAGCGTCAACGACGCACCACCATCACGCAGGTGATCCAGCGCCCGCAGGTGCGCCGCTGCAAGGTCTTCGACGTGGATATAGTCGCGCACACCGGTGCCGTCGGGGGTGTCGTAATCCGTGCCATAGATGGACACGCTGCGGCGCTTGCCGACCGCATGCTCGCAAGCCACCTTGATCAGCAACGTGGCCTCCGGCGTCGAATGGCCGATCCGCCCCAGTGGATCGCAACCGGCCACGTTGAAATAACGCAGGATGACATGCCGCACCGCCCCCGTCGCCGACCAGTCGCGGAGCATCGTTTCCGACATCAGTTTCGACGTGCCGTACGGATTGATGGGCCGTGTCTGGGTGTTCTCGTCAGCCACACCGGCGTCGGTCGTACCGTATACCGCCGCCGTGGAGGAAAAGATGAACTTGTCCACGCCAGCCTGCGCGCAGCAGGCCAGGAGGTTCCGCGTATTGCAGGTGTTATTGCCGTAATACTTGAGCGGGTCGCTCATCGACTCCGGCACCACGGTATGGGCGGCAAAGTGCAGCACCGCGTCCACCTGGTAGGTCTCGAGTGTCCGCGACACCAGTTCACAGTCGCCAACGTTCCCCTCGACGAAAGCCGCACCGCGGACTGCTTCGCGAAAACCGGTGGAAAGGTTGTCGATCACCACCACGCGATCGCCACGGGCGACCAGTTGCTGCACCGTGTGGCTACCGATATATCCGGCGCCACCGGTGACGAGGACTGTATTCATGGGTGCCTCCCGGCGTTCGCCGGCGGGAAGTTGTGTGAGAGCCAGCCACCGATCCCTTCGAGCAGTCGGGCACGGTCACCGGTGAGGATGTAGGTGTGGTCGGTCTCGGCGGCATAACGCGTGGTGACCGCCGGGTGGCTCATCACCTTGCCGAAGCACTCGCGGAACTGCCGCGCGTGGTTGAAGTAGTTGCTGATGCCACCGGAGTAGACGAGGTAGAGCTTCATCCCGCGCTCGACCATGCCGGTGAAATCCGCGATGACTTCGTCCCGCGGCGCCGGTGCCACGGCAAATACAGGCTGGGCGGCCTTCGGAGTGACCGAAGCGTCCCCGCCCCCGCGGCGCGTGAGCCGGCGCGCCCAACGCGCCGGGTCGACCAGCCGTGGCAGGTAGTGCCTGAGCTTGTAGCCGAGGGTGCGGAACGCATAACCGTCGAGGAACACAGCACCGGATACGCGCGGATCAGTGGCGGCGACCACGTGGGCGTTCTGCGCGCCGGAACACAGGCCGACGAGCACAAAGCGCTCGCAGCCGGCG
>NZ_JBFUIT010000054.1:0-17971 GCF_056401735.1 Luteibacter sp. P4_D7_3 | reverse complement strand
GATCCAGGAATACCCGAAGCAAGCGGAACTCCGCCCCGCTCAACGACACGATCGTGCCTTCGTCGTCGAGCAGGTGGCGCGCGGTGGTGTCCAGGCGCCAGCGGCCGAAACCGAGCATGCCGCTGGCTTCGGTCACGCGCAGGTTCGGCGGCAGCATGCGCGTGCGGCGGATCACCGCGTTGATACGCGCCAGCAACTCGCGTGGCGAGAACGGTTTGACCACGTAGTCGTCGGCACCCATCTCCAGGCCGATGATCCGGTCGGTCTCGTCGTCCCGCGCGGTGAGCAAAAGCACCGGGATTGCCCGGTGTTTGCTTGCGCGCAGGTTACGGGTGAGCACCAGGCCATCGTCACCCGGCATCATGATGTCGAGCACGATGAGGTCGACGGCGGTGGTGTCGAGCAAGGCGTTCATCTCGCGACCATCTGCCGCCACGCTGGTGCGCAGCCCATTCTTCTGCAGGTATTGCGCGACACCGGTGCGAATCTCGCGGTCGTCATCGACAACGAGGATATGGTCGACATGGTCCATGCCAGGCTCCGGGTTACCAGGTGAAAGAAAGGGTCAGGTTCACGCCTTGCCGAGCAGCTGGCGGACGCGTGCTTCGGTTTCGTCGTAGTTTCCCTCGCCGTAGTGGCTGTAGACAATCTTGCCGTTCTGGTCGATCAGGTACAGCGCCGGCCAGAAGCGATTGCCATAGGCGTTCCAGGTGGCGTAGCTGTTGTCGACCGCGACCGGGTAGGTGATGCCTTGCTGCCTGATGGCCGAGGCGACACCCCCTAGGTCGTGCTCTTCGTCGTACTCCGGCGTATGGACGCCGACGACGACCAGGCCATCGTTGGCATAGCGCTGGTACAACGCCTCGGTGTGGGGAACCACGTGGACGCAGTTGATGCACTCGTGCGTCCAGAACTCCACCAGCGTGACCTTGCCGTGCAGGTCCTTCAGCGACAGCGGCTGGGAATTGAACCAGTGATCGATACCGGTGAATTCAGGCGCGGGCACGACGGCCGGGGCGGACGCGACATCGCCGGCCCGGTCACGTGCCCAGCCGGCAGGCCAGGAAGCAATGGCTGCGATACACAAGACGGAAAAGACGAGGAGCAGGCGGGGAGAGGTCATGGCAAGTCACCTGTGCATTGGGGATGACTTATTTAAGCGCCGCCACGTATCCCACGCGTGTCGCGCGAGGGCCGTTTTGTATCCAAACGTAGCGGGCCGCCGCGGCGTGTTCCGGCCCTGGGGAGCCCTGGTGTGTATCTGAATGTATCCAGCGGCCTTCGCTACACATTCCGACGCGTTTCGGCAGGGGTGGCGACACACCCGTGATACCCCGCGGGCGCCTCCTAGTCATCACCTCCAACCGAACGGGATACCACCATGTCACGCATCGAGAACGTCCTCTATACCGGCAAGACCCGTACCACCGGCGGCCGCGACGGCGAGTCGCGCAGCTCCGACGACCGCCTGGTGGTCAAGCTGTCACCCCCCGGCACAGCCGGCACCGGCACCAACCCGGAACAGCTGCTTGCCGCCGGTTGGTCCGCCTGCTTTATCGGTGCGATGGGTCTCGCCGCCCGTGCGCAGCACATCGCCCTGCCCAAGGATACCGAGGTGAACACCGAGGTCGATCTCGGTACCTCGGGTGAGGAGTACTTCCTCCAGGCCCGCCTCAACGTGAGCCTTCCCGGGCTTGACCGCGATGTCGCCCAGTCCCTGATCGCTTCCGCGCACCGCACCTGCCCGTACTCGAAAGCGCTTCACGGGAACATCGACATCGTCACCACGCTCGCCTGAGTGGCTCGGTTACCATCGGGACTTTCCACGATGCAAGGCTGGACCGATGGGGATGTTTCACCGACTTGTGGCTTGCGCTGCTCTGCTTTGTGCGTCGGCGGTTGCCAACGGGGCTACCGCCGATGCGCCCCCGCCTGACGCGGCGGCCCCCTGGTGGAAGCACGCCTTCATCTACGAGATCTACCCACGCAGCTTCGGGGATAGTAACGGCGATGGTATCGGCGATCTCAATGGCATCACCGGGCACCTCGACTACCTGCAGAAACTCGGCGTGGATGCCATCTGGATCGCGCCGATGTACCCCTCGCCACAGGTGGACTTCGGGTACGACATCGCCGATTACCAGGCCGTGGATGCGAAATACGGCTCACTTGCCGACTTCGACCGCCTGATAAAGGCAGCGAGCGAGCGTCATGTCCGCATCATCCTGGACATGGTCCTCAACCACACGTCGGACAAGCACACATGGTTCATCGAATCGGCCAGCTCGCGTGACAATCCGAAATCCGACTGGTACGTGTGGAACGACGGCATCGACGCGAAAACAGCGGGCGCGACGGATCTGCAGAAACGCAACACCCACAATGGTCGCATCCCGCCCAACAACTGGGAGTCCGTGTTTGGCGGCTCCGCCTGGGAATGGGCGCCCGCGCGTCGGCAGTTTTATTACCACCGCTTCTACGTGCAGCAGCCGGATCTCAACTGGCGCAATCCTGCGGTCGAAAAGGCGATGTTCGGCGCCATGAGGTTCTGGCTCGACCGGGGCGTGGCGGGTTTTCGCCTCGATGCGATCTCGACGCTGTTCGAAGATACGCAGCTGCGCGACGATCCGGTGCGCCCGGGCACGAATGCCCAGGGCGATCCCAACCTGCATTCGCTCTACAGCGACAACCTGCCTGAAGTGCACGACGTGATGCGGCGCATGCGCGCGATGGTCGGTGCCTATCCGGGCGACCGCGTACTCATCGGTGAAACTTACACGCCCGACATCCCGACGCTGGACGTGTGGTACGGCACAGCAAAGGCGCCCGAGCTCCAGCTTCCCATGAACATGCTGCCCGGCTTTGGCTGGCAGGCGAGCTTCGATGCCGACTGGTTTCGCAGCCATCTCGCTTCCTCGCAGGAGGTGCATGGCCAGCCACTCATTGTCTTCGACAACCACGACAATCCGCGCTCGATCGACCGTTTTGGCGACGGCGAGCACAACGTGGCACGCGCCCGGATCGTGGCCACCGCACTGTTGACCACCCGCGCGGTGGCGCTGACGTACTACGGTGCGGAGCTCGGCATGACGACGGCCACGCCGACACGCGTCGAAGACGTCCGTGACCCGATCGGTGTCACCGGCTGGCCGAAGGAGAAAGGTCGCGACGGTGAACGTACACCTATGCAATGGCTGCCGGGCGCGCAGGCGGGGTTTTCGACCAGCCCGCGAACCTGGCTGCCCGTCACGTCTGACCACGTGACGATCAACGTCCAGACCGAACTGGCCCGGCCGGATTCGCTGCTCAACTGGTACCGCGATCTTGCCGCGCTTCGTCGCGACAACGCCGCCCTGCGCGACGGCGCCATGACCTTCCTGGATCGGACCAACGCCCACGTCCTCGTCTACCGGCGCGAGGGCACGCAGCCGGTGCTGGTGATGCTGAACTTCAGCGGATCGCCGCAGCGCCTCGCGAACGGCCTGATGCCGGGCAAGATAACGACACTGATGGCGAGTGACCCTTCCCTGCGCTCGACGACAGCCGTCGAAGGCGCCACCCTTCCCCCTTATGCCGCATGGGTGGTGACACCGGGGGCGGATTAGCCGTTTTGGGTATGTGAGCGACGGCCCGTCGGGCGTAGATTATTGCGAGCCACTGGAGATACGCATGTTTCGTCGGTCGTGGGTCGTTTGGGTGTCGCTGCTCGTTGCTGCAGCGGCACATGGCCAGGAGATGCACGACCACGGGATGCCCGAGAAGCTCGGGAAGGTGACGTTTTCCATCTCCTGCGACCCGAAGGTGCAGCAGCCCTTCGATCGCGCCGTCGCGCTGCTGCATTCCTTCGCCTACGGTCCCGCCACGCAGGCGTTCCGCGATATCGCCGCTGCCGATCCCCACTGCGCCATGGCGCACTGGGGCGTGGCGATGACCTACTTCCACCCCGTGTGGGCGCCTGCGCTTCCACCGGACACCTTCGCCGCGGGCCAGAAGGAAATGCTCGAAGCAACCCGGCTGGGTGCCACGACACCGCGCGAGCAGCAATTCATCCACGCACTTGGCGAGCTCTACAAGGTCGATGCCGGCCTCACGCTGGCACAGCGCACGCTCGCCTATCAGAAGGCCATGGCCGAACTGGCTCGAAGCAACCCGAACGATGTCGAAGCCCAGGTGTTCTATGCCGTCGCGCTCCTGTCGAACGCGGCGCCTTCGGACAAGACCCACGCCCGACAGAAGCGGGCCATCGATATCCTCGATCCCCTGTTCCGGACGCATCCCGACCATCCCGGCATCGCCCATTACCTTATCCACGCCTGCGATAGCGCCGAGTTGGCGCAGCGTGGGCTCCCTGCTGCCAGGAAGTACGCGTCCATCGCACCCTCGGCACCGCATGCGCTGCACATGCCTTCGCACATCTTCACGCGTCTCGGCCTGTGGAACGACTCCATCCAGTCCAATCTCGCCTCCCAGGCATCCGCGCGCGCGCACGGCGACACGATGGGACAGCTGCACGCGATGGACTACCTGGTTTACGCCTATATGCAGACAGGTCGCGCGAAGGAAGCCAGTGCGGTCGTCGACGCGATGCGCACCATGCCTTCGCTCGACATGGAGGATTTCGGTATCGCTTATGCCGCTACCGCCATGCCCATCCGTGTCGCCGTGGAGCAGTCGCATTGGGCGGATGCCAGTGCGATCAAGGATGCTTCGGGAGCACCGCCCTCCGTCGTCGCCATCGCCGTATGGGCGAGGGGGTTGGGACTGGCGCGCACCGGGCATGCCGCGGAGGCGCGACAGGAAGCGAACCGCCTGTCACAGATAGCCACACAGCTCAACGCGACCGGCGACACCTATTGGTCGGCGCAGACGAGCGTGCTGGCGGACGAAGTCATGGCCTGGGCGGCGCAAGCCAGCGGCGATACGGCAAATGCGGTGAGGTTGCTCAGCACTGCCGCAGACAAGGAGGACGCGCTGGAGAAGCGGCCGGTGACGCCGGGACCGATCCTTCCCGCGCGCGAACAACTCGGCGATCTCCTGTTACTGCAGAACCAACGAGCCGCCGCACTGGCAGCCTTCCAGACCACGCTCGCGCAGTCACCTGGCAGGGCAGGCGCGCTACGAGGCAAAGCCCTCGCCTCCCCGTAGGAGGGCCCGAACCACGCAGGCAGCGATCGCAAGATTTCGCGACCTATCCCGCGGAAAGCCGCACGAATGGCCGGCTCCTCCATGATGCCCATGCCAGAATGCCCTCAACGAATGCCGCGACCAGATATCCCATGACTTTCCCCCGCTCCGTCGTATTCGCCGCCCTGGCGATCTGCGCGACCTTTGCCCTGACCACGGCCACCGGCGCGCCCCAGACGGCAGCGACGGGCGCCGCCACACCGTCCCGGATCGCGCTGGCTCCTACCGACCAGCAAGCCGTCGCCGGAAAGGTCGCCACGCTATTCCTGACCCGGTTCCACTATCGGCCCCGGCCGCTGGACGCCGCGTTCTCGGCTGTCGTCTTCGACAAGCTGGTCGAGACGCTCGACCCCGAGCGCAGCTATTTCACCCAGGCCGACATCGCGCACTTCGCACCGCTCCGTCCCACGCTCGGCACAGCCATCGACCAGGGCGACCTGACGCCCGCCTTCGAGCCGGTGAATCTCTACCTCAACCGGATCGTGGAAGAGTCGCGCTACGCGCAGTCACTGTTGAAGGATGGCTTCGACTTCACGGCCCACGAATCCATCGCCACCGAGCGCAAGGCGCTGCCGTGGCCTGCATCGACAGACGAACTCCATGAGCTTTGGCGCGAGCGCGCCAAGGAAGACTGGCTCCGCCTGAAACTGGCCGGACAGGGTGACGACGCCATCCGCAAGACGCTCACCCATCGCTACACGAACCTCGCTTCCCGCATCGGGAAGACGAGCGCCGACGACGCGTTCCAGCTTTTCATGACGGCGTATGCCGAGTCGACCGATCCGCACACCGACTATTTCGCCGCCGAGGYCGCGACGGCATTCAACACCGAGATGTCGCTGTCGCTGGAAGGTATCGGCGCCTACCTGCGCGAGCACGACGAGTACACGCAGGTCACCGAACTGATCGCAGGAAGCCCCGCGGCAAAGTCCGGGAAGATTCACGTCGGCGATCGCATCACCGGGGTCGGCCAGGGCAGCGCCGGTCCCTTGACCGACGTGATCGGCTGGCGGTCGGATGACGTGATCGCACTGATCAAGGGCAAGAGCGGCACGACGGTCCGTGTCGAGCTGCTACCCGACGAAAGCAAGGGCGATGTCGCTCCACACGTCGTCACACTGACCCGCCGCCATATCAGCATCGAAGACGAAGCCGCGAAGCAGACCGTGCTCCAGGTCGGCGGCCCAAACCATGCGCACAAGCTGGGCATCATCACCGTGCCCTCGTTCTATGAAGACTTCGACGCCCGTCGCGCAGGCGACGCGAACTATCGCAGCGTGACGCGCGACGTCTCGCGCATGCTCGGCGAACTGAAGAAGCAGAACGTCGACGGCGTGGTCATCGACCTCCGCGACAACGGCGGCGRCTCGTTGACCGAGGCCTCGGACATGGTCGGCCTGTTCACGGGCGCGGGACCTGTCGTGCAGGTGCGCAGCGCGGATGGCAAGGTCGATGTGCAGGGCGCCACGAATGCTGCGCCGACCTGGACGGGTGCGCTCGGTGTGCTGGTGAACCATGGCTCGGCATCGGCTTCGGAGATCTTCGCCGCAGCGATCCAGGATCGCGGTCGTGGCGTCATCCTTGGCCAGCGCACCTTCGGCAAGGGCACGGTGCAGAACCTGCTCGACCTGGACGAAGCCGTCGAAGAGGAGCACGAGGGCAAGCTCGGCGAACTGAAGATGACGATCGCCCAGTTCTATCGCATCAACGGCGACAGCACGCAGCTGCTCGGCGTGACACCGGACATCGCCTTCCCGGCGACGGAAGACGAGAAGGACTTCGGCGAGTCGACCTATAAGAACGCATTGCCGGCGTCATCCATCGCTGCCGTGCCGCATACGCACGACGCCATCCTCGGGCCGCTCGTGCCGAAGCTCGACAGCGCGCACGCCGCGCGCGTGCAACATGCGGCGCGGTGGCAGCTGACCATCGACGAGCTTGYCGCTTTCCAGGCCACGGCAGCCCGCACCACCGTTTCGTTGAACCTCGATGAGCGCAAAGCCACCCGCGAGGCCGACCTGAAAGCCTCCGCGGACTTCCGTGCGCGTCGCAACGCGCTGAACCTGGCCGATGGCCTCCCGGCCGACGACGATGCCTCACCCCAGGGCGACGACGGTCTCGACCCGGAAGAGCGCAGCGTGGCGCAGGACAAGCGCCCGGAGCCCACCAAACCGTCGAAAGATCCGTATGTGCAGGAGGCCGCGCAAATCATCGCCGACGAAGCGGCGATGACGATGACGGTAGCTCCCTCCCCGAAGGCGGGGTAATCTCACGGAACAGGGATAGGTTTCACATGCTGCGAACGCAAGGAGCACTCCATGAAGCATCGCGCATCCCGCGCCTTCATTCGTCGACTGGCTGACGTCGTCGCGCAGGCTCACGTACATCGCCCTCAGGCTCAACGACGCCCAGTCAACGATGGTCATGGACAGCACGTCCGAGTCGGACATAACGGCAACTCCCGCGGCATTCGACCTTTTCGTCAGGACATTTCCCACGCGTGATTGCAGGTCGTACGTCGTGGACTTCCAGTTCACGGACAGGAACGGCGATCCGGAGTCGAAGGTCGTCTTGATAAGCTGGCTCCCAGATGGCGCCGACATGCGGTCCAAGCTCGTGCTGGGTTTACGCAATGAGGACCTCCGCCGGCAGCTGCCTGGGATTTCCGCCTATGTCGAAGCGACGACCGCGGATGAAGCCTCCTACGACACCGTGCTTCGTCAGATCGACGACCTCCATCGCGAAAAACCTACGGCACCGCCATGATGCGCACGGCCGGCGCGGTCGCGCACGCGCATCGCACCGTCAATCGTAAAAGGCAGGAATAATTCGCAAGGTGTCGGTTTGTGCCTTGTCATGATTGATGAATAGCTGGGCATGATAGGTGCCCATCATGGTCCTGACCTTTTCCATCGACGCGATGGACGCCGCCTTATCCGTGTTCAGTGTGGGCACGACGTTATTGTGGAAATTCGCGGCGAGATGGACGACGTCCCCCGACAGGATGATGAAGCCCGACTTCCTCAGATGGACAAGCAGGGATTGGCTTCCGGGCGTATGACCGGGCGTCGGAAACAGCGTGACACTGCCGTCGCCGAACACATCCGTGTTCCCGTCGAGAAGCTGAAGATGCTTCGGTGTTCCCATGAGTTTGCGCGCAAGCGCTTTCAACTGGTTCACGTTCGCGTTCGGCCCGTCGGGCGAACTGATCCATTCGTATTCGACGCGCTGTATCAGCACCGTCGCATTGGGGAACAGCGCGACGTTTCCGATATGGTCGCCATGTGTGTGCGAAATCGCGACGTACTGGATATCGTCCGGCTTCAGGCCGACCGCGGAAAGTTGCCCCGAGATTGTTTTATCGAGGTGATAAACGATCAACTGGGGAAGCGTCGACCAGCCTTTCGGGTCGTTCAACGCGGATTCCGGAACCCCGGTGTCCCAGAGTAACCATTTGCCGCGCCGCTTGATCAGCCAGCAGGTCGACGAGAACTCGATCGGACGTCCGACGTTCTCCCCGGGGGTCCATACCGATTCATCGTTCGCGAGCGAATGTCCGCAATCCAGCCGATACAGCCGATCTGCGAAGCCGGCCCGTGCCGGATCGGGAAGAGGCGTTTCTGCCTTTGCCGGGCGTGCGATAACAAACCCGATCCATGCTGTCAGTATGATCACTGACGTCAACGCCCGTTCGCGCATTCCCATGATGTCCACTCCGCTAGGCCGGCCAGGATATGAGGACACGAGCGTGATACGAAGGATTGGCGAATTGTGCCCATCCATTGGCGTAGTCAATGTCGGGCGCACGCGGTCCTTGATACGACCTTGATACCGCCTATACGAATCCCCCCGCCGTCTTGAATCGGACCGCCCTACGCTGATCGCCTCCATTTCGAGAGGCCCTTCGTCATGCGTCAGATCCCGTCCTTGGCCGCGCCAACATGACCGCCTTCGGCTGCGTGTTGCTGCTCGCGCTGTTTGCCTACCTGCTCTACGCGCTGATCAAGCCCGAGCGGTTCTAAGCCCTTCCACCGAGGTATGCCCCATGTACGACATCGTCTTCGTGACTGTGGCGGCGCTTTTCTTTGCCACCACTGCCTGCCTTGTCATCGCCCTGGACCGGATCTGAGCGCACATGTCCATTGATATTGCCCAATTTGTCGTGCTCCTTGCCCTGATGGCCGGCCTTGTCGTCGTTGCAGGGCGCTGGCTTACCCGCGTCCTCACCGCGCAGAACCACTGGCTTCCCGAGCGTGTCGGCTACCGCCTGCTGGGTGTCGATCCCGGTGCTCCCATGGACTGGAAGCGCTACGGCATGGCGCTCGTGCTAAGCAACGCCGCCATGATGCTGCTGGGGTACGCCATCCTGCGCCTCCAGGCCTGGTTGCCCTTCGACGCCCTGCAGCGACCGGCACAGACACCGGACCTCGCGTTCAACACCGCGGCGTCCTTCGTCACCAATACCAACTGGCAGTCCTACTCCGGTGAGTCGAGCCTCTCCAACTTCTCGCAGATGGCGGTCATCACCTTTCTGATGACGGTGAGCGCCGCTTCGGGCATTGCCGGTTGTGCCGCCTTTATTCGCGGTCTCGCGCAGCGCGAGGCTCGCGACGTCGGTAACTACTGGACGGACTTCAGCCGTATCACCTGGCGCCTGCTGCTTCCCGTTTGCGTGCTGCTCGCGCTGGTGTACGTGTGGCAGGGCATCCCGCAGACGCTGGCAAGCAGTGCAGATGCCACAACACTCGAAGGCGCGACGCAGCACATCGTGGTCGGCCCCGTGGCGAGCCTCGAGGCCATCAAACACATCGGCACCAACGGCGGGGGATTCTATGGCGTGAACGCCGCGCACCCGTTCGAAAATCCCACGCCGCTTACCAATCTGCTGCACATGCTGGCGATGTTCCTGGTGCCTTCCGCGTTGACCTTCGCGTTCGGCCGCATGCTCTCCCGCCGGAAGCAGGGCTGGGCCTTCCTGGCCGCCTTCGTCGTGATGTTCGTGGGCTTCCTGTGCGTGGAGTATCCCGCGGAGCTCCACGGCAACCCGATGTTCACCAGCCTTTCCGTCGACCAGACACCGGGAGCCTTGCAACCGGGCGGCAACATGGAAGGCAAGGAGATGCGCTTCGGCATCGCCCAGACGAGCGCCTTCGTTGCCGTCACCACGGCAGCCACGACGGGCTCGGTCAATGCGATGCACGACTCGCTCACGCCGATCGGCGGGATGGTGCCCCTGTTCCTGATGATGCTCAACGACGTGTTCGGCGGGGTCGGCGTGGGGTTCATCAACCTGGTGGCCTTCGCCATCCTGACGGTGTTCCTCGTTGGCATGATGATCGGCCGGACACCCGAATTCCTCGGCAAGAAGATCGAAGCGCGCGAGATGAAGCTGGTGATGCTGGCCGTGCTCGCGCATCCGTTCTGCATCCTCGGCTTCACTGCCTTGGCTGCGATATGGCCAGGTGCCTCCTCGAGTTTTGCGAACGCCGGGCCGCATGGATTCAGTGAGCTGATCTACGCGTATACCTCGGGCACGGCGAACAACGGGTCCGCCTTCGCCGGTCTGAACGCGAACACGCCGTTCTACAACACGACGATCGGTCTGGCGATGCTGATGGGCCGTTACTTCACGCTGCTGCCCATGCTCGCGGTAGCGGGCTCGCTGGCTTCGAAGCGAAGCGTGCCGGAGAGCCTGGGCACGCTGCCAACGGCGACGCCACTGTTTACCTGCCTGTTGATCTTCGTGATCGTCGTGGTCGGTGGCCTCACCTTCCTGCCGGCGCTCGCACTCGGACCCATCGTGGAGCAACTCGCGATGACGGCACACCAGTTCTTCTAAGGCCATGACCATGTCCCTTTCCCTTGTTCGCCCCGTTCTCGTTTCGGCCGTGCTGTTCATGGCGGTAACCGGTGTGGCCTATCCGCTGGCGACGACCGGCCTTGCCACCGCGCTGTTTCCTCGCCAATCGACCGGTAGCCTGGTGCGCCACGGCGATACAGTGGTCGGCTCCGCTGTGCTCGGCCAGGACTTCCACACGCCGCGCTACTTCCATCCGAGGCCCAGCGCGACGGGCGACATGCCCTACAACGCGGCGGCCAGCGGCGCCAGCAACCTCGGTCCCACCAGCGCAAAGCTGCGCGACGCCGTGCGTGAGCGTGCGGAGGCTTTTCGCAAGGAGAACAGCCTCGCGCCCGGTGCACCGGTCCCCGTCGATGCGGTCACCGCCTCTGGCTCCGGTCTCGACCCCGACATCAGCCTTGCGAACGCGCATGCGCAGTCGCTGCGTGTAGCAAGCGAGCGGCACCTGCCGGTGAGCGACGTCAACGCCTTGATTGACCGGCTCACGCAAGGCCGCCAACTGGGCTTGCTCGGTGAGCCGCGCATCAATGTCCTCGCCTTGAACCTCGCGCTCGACGGCGCGCCGATCCGGACCTTTCCATGAGCACCCTGCAACCCACCCTTCCCGAAAACCTCGATGCCCGCCCGGCGATCGCCTCGCCAGGCGTCGGCGCGATCATCTTCGGTGCCTTCGCCAAGCTGGCACCGGCGACGCAATGGAAGAACCCGGTGATGTTCGTCGTCTACCTGGGCAGCATACTCACCACCATCCTTGGCATTCAGGCCCTGCGCGGTCACGCTGACGCGCCGGCCGGCTTCGTCTGGGCGATCGCCGGCTGGCTATGGTTCACCGTGCTTTTCGCCAACGCCGCCGAAGCGCTCGCCGAAGGACGCGGCAAGGCGCAGGCGGAAGCCCTGAGGGCGGCGAAAAAACGCGTGCATGCCAAGGTGCTTCGCGAACCGCGCCGGGACAGCCTGTGGCACATCGCCGGCAGCGACGAGATCACCGCGGGCACGTACGTGCTGGTGGAAGCGGGCGAAGTGATTCCCGCCGACGGCGAGGTGGTCGAAGGCATCGCGTCCGTCGACGAATCGGCCATCACCGGCGAGTCCGCGTCCGTCATCCGTGAATCCGGCGGCGACTTCTCCTCGGTGACGGGCGGTACGCGGGTGCTCTCGGACTGGATCATCGTGCGCGTCACGGCCAACCCTGGCGAGGCCTTCCTCGATCGCATGATCGCCATGGTCGAAGGCGCGCGACGCGGCAAGACGCCGAACGAGATCGCCTTGACCATCCTTCTTGTGGCGCTCACCGCCATCTTCCTCATGGTCTGCGCCAGCCTGCTGCCGTTCTCGGCGCTGAGCGTGGCGTTGAGCGGCCACGGCACCGTCGTGAGCGTGACGGTGCTGGTCGCACTTCTGGTTTGCCTGATCCCCACCACCATCGGCGCGTTGCTTTCGGCCATCGGCATCGCCGGCATGAGCCGCATGCTGAAGGCGAATGTCATTGCGACGTCCGGCCGCGCGATCGAGGCCGCGGGCGACGTCGACGTGCTGCTGCTGGACAAGACCGGCACCATCACGCTGGGCAATCGCCAGGCACACGCCTTTCTCCCCGCCGCAGGTGTCACCGATGCGACCCTGGCCGAGGCGGCGCGCTTCGCCTCGCTGGCCGACGAGACGCCGGAAGGCCGCTCCATCGTCGTGCTGGCTCGCGAGTGCCTGGGCACGAAGGAGCCCGCTTTCCCGGCGGGAAGCGTGGCGGTGCCCTTTACCGCGCGTACTCGCATGAGCGGCATCGACGACGGTAAACGCAGTATTCGCAAGGGTGCAGCCTCAGCGGTGCGCGCGCACGTTGAAAGCCTCGGCGGCGCGTTTCCCAACGATGTCGAGCGCGCCGTGGAAACCGTGTCCCGCCGCGGAGCGACCCCGCTCGTTGTCGCCGATGGCCGCCACGTGCTGGGCGTGGTCGAGCTGAAGGACATCGTGAAGGACGGCATCAAGGCCCAGTTCGCCGAGCTTCGCCGCATGGGCATCGCGACCGTTATGATCACCGGCGACAATCGCCTGACAGCCGCTGCCATCGCCGCGGAGGCCGGCGTGGACGACTTCCTGGCCGAAGCCACGCCCGAGGACAAGCTGGCCCTGATTCGCCGCTACCAGGGCGAAGGCCACCTGGTGGCGATGACCGGCGACGGTACGAACGATGCGCCAGCGCTGGCGCAGGCCGACGTAGCCGTGGCGATGAACAGCGGCACGCAGGCGGCCAAGGAAGCCGGCAACATGGTCGATCTGGATTCCAACCCAACCAAGCTGCTGCGCGTGGTCGAAGTAGGTAAGCAGATGATCATGACCCGAGGTGCGCTTACCACCTTCAGCGTGGCAAACGACCTTGCCAAATACTTCGCCATCGTGCCGGCCGCCTTCGTGGCAACGTATCCCTCGCTGGAAGCGCTCAATGTCATGCGGCTTCACTCGCCCGCCTCGGCCATCCTGTCGGCGGTCATCTTCAATGCGCTGATCATCGTCGCGTTGATTCCGCTGGCCCTGCGCGGTGTGCGCTATCGCCCGGCGCCAGCAAAGGACCTGCTGACTCGCAACCTGCTGGTCTACGGATTAGGAGGCATCATCGCTCCCTTTGTCGGCATCAAGCTGATCGACCTCGTGCTTACGCCACTGATGTGACGTCGGCCGTGCTCATACCGATAGCCGCACCCGCGAGGGGGCGGCTATCATGGACGACGATGATCCCGCATACCATCAATGTAACGCCGCGCCCGTTTCGCTACCGCGTTCTGGCGTATGCGGTGGCGGCCTGCGCCACCACCACCGGCATTGCGGCGCTTCTCCTGCGCGTGTTCGATCTCTCCAACGTGGTGATGGTGTTCCTGCTCACCGTCGTGCTCGTAGCACTGCGCTGGGGCCGAGCGGCCGGCGCACTGGCGGCCTTCGTCGCTGTCGGCAGCTTCGACTTCTTCTTCGTGCCTCCGGTGTGGTCTTTCCATGTCTCGGACACGCAGTACGTCTTCACGTTCTTCCTGATGCTGGTGGTGGCGCTCGTCACCGGGCAGCTTGCTGCGCGACTGCGCGACGAGGCCGTCACCGCTGCCGCTGGCGAAAGACGTGCAAGCGCACTAGCCGCCGTGGCGACGGACTTGTCGGTGGCCGTACGCGACGACGACATCGCGCGGGTATGCGCTGCACGCATCGGTCCGTTGTTCGATGGCCGCGCCACGCTCCTGCTTCCCGGCGACGACGAGCGTATGCCGTCGGACAACGCGGCAGACACGAGCGTTGCCCAGTGGGTGCTCGAGCAAGGCCTCCCGGCCGGGCGCGATACCGACGCGCTGCCTGCGAACGATGCAACGTACCTTCCGCTTTCCACGGCCATGCGGACGCGGGGCGTCCTCATGCTGGAGCGCGCGACAAGAGATCCGCTGGACGCCGGCCAGATTGCCTTGCTTCGTGCGTTCCAGTCCCTTGTCGCACTGGCGATCGAACGCGTGCACTACGTCGAAGTGGCACATGAAACCCAGCTGCGCATGGAGGGCGAGCGCCTGCGCAGCGCCCTGCTTGCCGCCGTGTCCCACGATCTGCGAACGCCACTGACGGCTATTCGCGGGATGGCCGGCATGCTGGGCGAGAACGAGGTAGCGCATGCCATCGTGAATCAGGCCGACCGCATGCAACGCCAGGTGGTGAACCTGCTGGACGCGGCCCGCATGCAAGGCGAAGGCGTGCGCCTCGACTTGCAATGGCACGCGCTGGATGAAGTCGTCGGTTCCGCACTGGCGGCGGTGGACCTCGGCGACCGCCGGGTCGTGGTCGACATGCCCCGTCAGTTTCCCCTGGTGCAACTGGATGCCGCCCTGTTCGAGCGTGTGCTGGCAAATCTGTTCGACAATGCCGCCAAATACACACCCGACGACGCGACAATCCGGATCCGTGCCGACCGTACCGGCGCGCGCATCCACTTGACGGTCGAGGACGACGGCCCCGGTTTTCCCTCGGGCATCAATGCGGACTCGCTGTTCGAAGCGTTTTCCCGGGGCGCGCGCGAGTCGGCCGTTCCAGGTGTCGGCCTCGGCCTGGCGCTGTCACGGCGTATCGTCGAGGCACACGGCGGCAGTATCTCCGCGTCGCGCGGCAAGCCACATGGCGCGCGTTTCGAAATCATTCTGGCCGCCGGTGAGCCGCCGACGATCGATCTGGAAGACGTCACATGAACAAGCCACGCATTCTGGTGGTCGAAGACGAATCGGACATCCGCCGGTTCCTCCGGCTCGCGCTCGAGCGCGAAGACATGACCGTGTTCGAAGCCGGCGATGCGCTGCGCGCCCGCATCGAGGCAGCCAGCCGCCAGCCCGACCTCATCGTGCTCGACCTCGGCCTGCCCGACGACGACGGCAAGGCGGTGATCCGCGATGTCCGCGGTTGGTCGTCGGCACCGATCATCGTGCTTTCCGCGCGGGACATCGAAGCGGAAAAAGTGGCTGCGCTGGAAGCGGGCGCCGACGATTATCTTGCCAAACCCTTCGGTGTCCCCGAACTGGTGGCCCGCGTACGGGCCCAGCTGCGCCGGGCCAGCCTGGCCGGCGAGCGTGGCCAGGCCAGCGCGCGCGTGCGCTTTGGCGATATCGAAGTGAATCTCGCGACGCACGAAGTCTCCCGTCACGGCGAAGCCGTACACCTCACGCCGATCGAATACCGCCTGCTCGTCGCGCTGGTGCACGGGCAAGGAAAGGTGCTGACCCACCGGCAGCTCCTGCACGACGTATGGGGGCCGGGGTATGCCACGCGGCCTCATTACGTGCGCGTGTACATGGCGAATCTCCGGCAGAAGCTGGAAGACGAGCCGGCAAGGCCGCGCCACCTCGTGACCGAGCTTCAGGTGGGGTATCGACTGGCAGGTCTCGCCTGACGCGTCTTGATGGCGCCTTGATATCGCGGCAGCCAATACAGCGCCGTCCTTAGACGTCGGTGCCTAGCATGGGTGGTCATCCCTGATCCAAAGGCCTGACCATGATCGTCCGTTCCATGCTTCTCCCCATCGCTCTCCTCGCCGCCATTCCTGTCTTCACCGCCCACGCCGATGAGGCTGCGCCCATCTGTACGGATCGTCCCACCAAGGCCAATGCGCCTTGCACCGTGCCCGAGGGCACGTGGCAGCTGGAAACCGATGTGGGTAATGCCACGCACGACGCTCACCCCGGCAGCAGCACCGACACGCTTTACTTCGTCAACCCGTACCTCAAGTACGGCATCGGCGCCCACACCGACATCGAAGTGAACTGGGCACCGGCCGTGCGCGTGACCACGAAAGAGGGAGGCGAACGCCACACCACGCGCGGCTCAGGCGACATCTACGTGCGGGTGAAAACAGCCCTCTACAGCGGCGACATATTCAGCGCCTCGGTCATCCCCTTCGTGAAGGCTCCCACGGCCTCGCACGACATCGGCAACAATCGGTGGGAAGGTGGTGTCGCCGTGCCGATAAGCGCAGCGGTGGGCGGCGGATTCTCAGTCACGATCGGTCCGGAAATCGATGCGCTGGCGGATGCCGACGGTCATGGGCGACATCTCGCCGTGACGAATCTCGTGAATGTGGCCCACCCCCTGACCAGCCGGTTGTCCGTCGCCGTGGAGTACTGGCGCCAGGACAACCATGATCCGTCAGGCCACGTGAAGCAGGAGTCCGCCGATATCGCGTTTACCTTTCTGGCCAGTCCCGATCTGCAACTGGACGTCGGCGCGAACATGGGTGTGAACAATGCGACGCCGGACCATCAGTTCTATGCGGGGCTGTCATATCGATGGTGAGGTAGAGGGGAGCGGTATCATCGACTGACCCGATCATTGCAAGACCGTCAGATGACCGCTCCCCTTTCCCTTCCCGAGTCGCCCGAGCGCGTCGTGCTGGGTAGCGAAACACGGATGGTTCGAGGCAGTGCCCCCTACAGCGACTGACCGAGGCGCGCTTCGAGCGCCCCACGATAGGTGCGACTCACCCTGGCGCGGCCACCGTGCCGGAGCACCACGTCGAACTCGCCGTGAGAGATGGGCTCCATGCGCAGAATGCTGTCGATGTTGACGATTGCTGAGCGATGAACGCGCACGAAGTGGTGGGGGTCGAGGTTTCCCTCGAGATCGTTCAGCGACGCGCGATAGAGCAGCGGCCGGCCGGCGATATGCAGATTGACGTAAACCCCGGCGCCCTCGATCCAGTCGATATCGGCGACACGGATCAACTGCGTCACGCCGTTCGACTTCAGCGCGAGACGGTCGAGGTATCGCTTCGACGCCACTCGTTCGGAGAACATGTGCATGATGCGATGCCCGAAGGCATGCAACTGGCGCTCCGCCAGCCGCGTCTTCGCCCGCGCCAGCGTGGCTTCCAGCCGCTCGTCACTGAAGGGCTTCAGCAGGTAATCCAGGGCATTGGATTCGAATGCACCAATCGCATGCTGGTCGTACGCCGTCACGAATACCGTCAACGGCATGTGCGAAGGACCGATACTCTGGACGACACCCAGGCCGTCCAGTTCCGGCATCTGCACATCCAGGAAGACGAGATCGGGCCGTGCTTCCTCGATACGTTCGATTGCCTGTAGGCCATCGCTGGCCTCGAGTAACGAGGTGATCTGGATATCCTGCTTCAGTACGTCGATAAGGCGCTGGCGCGCCGGCGCTTCGTCGTCGACGACCAGAACGGAAAGCGGCGCGTCAGGCGATGTTTCGATCATGGGAAACCTGATGCAGGCGCAGGGGGAAACGAATATCGACTTCCGTGCCGCCTTCGTGCCGTCGAGCGATGGCAAAGCGACTCGAACCATCCGCATAGCCGGCAATGCGTTCGCGCGTCACCGAAAGGCCCACGCCTGGCCGGCTACCGTCCTGCCAGTTCGCAGGAAGCCCCACGCCGTCGTCCAGGACCTGGATATGCAGCTG